>JASFEQ010000300.1:0-5758 GCA_050124735.1 Desulfobacteraceae bacterium
ATATCCAGGGCATCGGTTCGACTTACGCGATTGATCGGTCTCTCCCATGCCCTGGATATGATTCTTACGGGTCGGCCTGTTGGGTCTGAAGAGGCGCTGAGCATGGGATTGGCCAACCGGGTCGTGGAGCCGGGCACCTCCCGGGCCGAGGCCGAGGCCTTGGCCGAACAGCTCACCCGTTTCCCCCAGCGCTGTCTCCTGAATGATCGTCGCTCTGCCTACGAGCAATGGGAACTTTCTATTGAAGAGGCGATGAAAAATGAGTTCCAGCTGGGCCTCTCAACCATCCAGAGCGGGGAAACTGTGGAGGGGGCTGGTCGCTTCTCCAAAGGTGCCGGTCGACATGGCTCCTTTGAGAAGACATAGTTCGTGTTATTGGCGCTCTCCACACTAGCAAGTCTTTGCCCTGTCGAGCCCCTGTAGCCTAATCGGGGCTGACAAAGAGGTTGGGAAGCCGGTCCTCTTTTTGCCCGGAACATGTTATCCCAGCGAAATGGGCCAGACGCCTTGGTGAAAAGGTCATGTTCAGGTTGCGGTGAAAATCTCATTTTAGGAGGATAATAGGATGGACCTCTTAGGCGCTATTGATGCGAGGAAATCTATCAGGGCTTTCAAGCCTGAGCCTGTCTCCAAAGATGTTCTCATGGAGATCTTAGGGATTGCAACCCGCGCCCCTTCCAGCGTGAACAGTCAGCCCTGGGAGTTCTTCGTTGCACAGGGAGAAGCGTTGAAAGCCCTGAAGCAGGCAAGTCTGGAAGAATATCGTCTGGGAAAGCCACCTGTTCCCGAACTCGGTATGGGGCCTTTAAAGGGTGTTGCTCCAAAATTGGAGGGTGTTTTTAAAGAACGTCAGGTGGCATTGGCAAGACAGATATTCAAACTGGTGGGCATACCAAAAGGGGACAAGACGGGTATAGAGAAATGGAATGAGAGCATGGTGCAATTCTATGAGGCACCTACGATCATCGTCATTGTCATAGACAAAATGCTACAGAGCAAATGGCCCATCGTGGATGTGGGGTTGGTCGTTGGATACATAGCGCTGGCTGCCCAGAATTATGGTTTGGGGACCTGTATTATGCGTGCCATTGTTGACCATCCGGAACAGGTGAGAAAGATTTTGGGAATTCCTGATGCCAAATTCATCATGATTGGGATTGCGATCGGTTATCCAGATTGGGATCATCCCATCAACGAATTAAGGACGAACCGAGAAAAATTGGAAAACATCGTTACGTTTGTGGAGTAAAGGATTTAAGTCTTTCCCATCATTCCAACATTCCATCTTTCGAACATTCCAGTGCATGACTATGTTCGAGAACTTTGTTTCCATTTTCGATGACTTAAAGATGATCAGGCCTGAGTCCTCCTATTGGCCTGAATCAGCGAACGTCTATTTATTCAATGATGGAGATGGAATAAGTCTCTTTGACGTGGGCTGTGGAAACATGGCTCCGGTTGATCGCCTCTGCAGCGCCTTGCAGGTCCTGGGATGGAAATCAAAGCGTATTAAGAAGATCGTCCTTTCCCACGTCCACCCCGACCACTCGGGCGCCATGGAGATCCTTTTAACTGAAGTCACGCCTGAACGTATTATTTTGCACGAGGCCGATCTTTCCTACGCACTTGAGCCGGAAAGGCTCACGCTTTCCTTTGATATTGCGCTGTGCAAAAGGCAATTTGCTGCCATGGGGCATGAAGTTCCAAAAGGGAGCAAAGGACCGGAATTTGAGTTAATACCTTACTTCAAGGCCCTTGGTTGTTCCACGTGCCATGTAAAACCAACCAAAACGGTTGTGGAAGGTGATCTCATCCAAATTGGGGATTTCCATTTCCAGATTCTTCATACGCCGGGACATGCGCCAGGGCACATGTCCCTTTATGATCCTGACAGGCGAGTTCTATTGGCCGGTGACATCGTGGGAGAAATGGTCGCCTGGTATACCCCTTCTTCTGGAGGTGCAGCCCAGTATCTTGAAAGCCTGGAGAAAGTCGAGGTCCTGGACATTGATCTTATCCTCCCCTCTCATGGGGACATCATCCAGGATTCAAAAAAAGGGATTCGAAGGATCAAGGACAAGATTTTGGAGAAGGATAGGGGCATTGTTGAAGCCCTTCAAAGCGGGCAAAAGACCTTTGAAGAACTCCTGAACATCTTTTTCCCACTTCCCACTGTACAGTTTTTCCCGGGCATCCCCATATTGGAAAGCCATCTGCAAAAACTGAAAAACGAAGGGAAGATAAAAGAGAGTGGAAGTGAGAGCTATGGTCTTACTGGATGATTCACCGCAGAAGCGCGGAGGGCGCAGAGTTGATATATTTTCCCTTTGCCGTTGAGAGGACGGCAAAGGGAAACCGCTCGGTCCCGCTGAAAGCGAAACGGTTCGGGTTCTTGGTTCCTGATTTGCTGTAGTTTGAGGCCAGATACCCGCCGATATTTCAAAAAGCCGTGTCCACACAGACTGCGTTCTTTTTGCTTTCCATCCTCTTAGCGGCAAGCAAAGGACACTTTTCTCTGCCGGTCATGGCGCTGACTCCAATGCGCATTATGCGCCTTCAACATACGGATAGTAACCCTGGGCCACATCCAAGCGGCCCAGCTGAGAACCTCCAAGCCACAATTGTATAATCTTGCTGTCCCGCAGGTATTTCTCCACATGATATTCCCGCACGTATCCGTATGAGCCCATGAGTTCCATGGCCCTGTTGCAGACCATCTCAGTCACGTCACAGGCATAAACCTTGGTTCCACTGGATCGAGCCAGAAGGTAGTCATCCCCAGGATTTCCATATTTCTTTCGGTTATTGTACATGCCGGCCACAGAAAGATAATAGAACCGGGCTGCTTCTATGCCAATGGCCATATCAGCAATCATGGCAGCCTGAAGGGAATGATTGCGCACAGACTTTCCCCCGTAGAATCTGTCTTTTGTGTAATCCGTGACAAGCTCTAAAACGGCCTGGGCATTTCCCAGGGCCATGGGAGCACTTGTGAGTCGGCCCCACCCTATGTTGTTCCTGAATAGCTTCCAATCCGTGCCCGCATCACTGGCTCGGTAATCCTTGGGCACACGCACATTGTCAAAGTAGATGGCGGCATTTACGTCTGTCACCTTCATGCCCATTTTGTTCTCTGGTTTGCCAAAGGAAAGCCCTGGGGTGTCCTTGGGGACATAGATGAGCGCCACGCCATCTTCCTTTTGTTTGGGATCAGTGGTGCAGACGACACAATACAAGTCGGCAATGCTCGCGCCACTGGGCCACATTTTCTCACCGTTAATGACCCACTCATCACCTTCCAGTTTAGCTTGGGTGCGGATGGTAAGACCCTGCTCGGCCCCATCCTCAATATTGCAGCCTCCTGCGGGTTCTGTGATGGCCAGGCAGCCGCAGCGGGGTGTGTCTTCACAAAACATGGGAGTAAATTTGTCCATCAGGACTTTGTTCCCCCCTCCCATAGCCGCCGCCATGCACCAGGGTATGATCAGGGCGTGGAGAGAGAGCCCACTGTCTCCACGGGATATCTCTTCGGTGATGGCGCAAATGGTGGTTGCTGATCTAATTGCCAGGCCGCCGTAGCGGGGTGAAAAACCCCGTTTCTGCACGCCGAGCTTTACCAGGCCGGTGTAGGCCTTTTCAAAGGCTGCGTAGTCTTCGTCCAACTCCATGCGAACCGGCATCACTTCTTTGTCAATGTATTTTCGGATCGTGGTCAGGAAGGCCAGGTCTTCCTCAGACGCTATGAAGTCCCCATACCTTTTCATAGAGATCTCCCCCTTTCCTTTATTTGTGATAGTGGTGATCGGGTTTTGTCACTGAACTTCAATTAACTCTTAAAGCGTAGAAATTCAAGAAATATTCAAGCCTTTGATTCCTAAATTTTTACCCCGCAAAATAGGGACCTCATGAGATTTCTGTCTATTCCATGTGGCTGCTTCCGCACAATGTGCCCTAGCAGGTAAAGTGAACCTTATTTTTCTGGGGTCGGAGTCTCACAGTTCTTTTTTCCATTTTTTGTTTGCAGGGCGTGATTGCAAGTTGTATATACAAACAAACCCTAACGGATGAATACCGTGAAGCAGGATACAACAATCAATATCTTTGCCAAGACTTTGGCACAAGAATGTGTTGCCATGCGGATTCGGACCATAAGCCGTGTTGTTTCACGCATTTATGATGAGGCACTTCGGCCGCACGGCATAAAAGCAACACAGCTCAGTATTTTGACCGTGGTATCCATCCTTGGGCAGGCAGAACCAAGCGAAATCTGCCGCATGCTGCATTTAGAGACATCTACACTTAGTCGTAATATGAGCCGAATGAGGACCAAGGGCTGGTTAAGGGTTTCCCCGAGAAAAGACAGGCGGGCACACCGGGTGAAATTAACACCCAGGGGCAACCGCATATTGATAGAAGCGTTTCCAGCATGGCGTGAAGCCCAGGAAAAGGCCACCTCATTATTGGGTAAAAGGAACGCGGGTACTATTGGGCGGATAGCTGAAAAGCTCTGGCGAAAAACAGGAAAAAGGTAAAAGGACCCTGTTTTCCTAATAAATTTACTGCATATACAACAAAGTGCTCAATGTATTCCCTTGGCCTGTTAAATGCAAGCCTATATCTTGGATCTGATATTGGCCAGTTATCATCAAAGTGGGTAATCCAGAGTGGATGGCCACGTATATAACAGGGTGAGCATCTGTTATTTGGTCTTGTCTTTTACATATTTTTCCAGCACTTCTCCGAGGATCCGCGCCGCCTTTCCCGTCATCCCCCTGCATTTGACAACACCTTCTCCTTTGTAGAACGCCCGCCTTTTCTCCCTGTCTTTCCAGTCATCGACGCCTGTAATGTCCCGGCAATTCACGCTCCCAGAGTGGTTACTAACCTCACGCTCAAAGCGCGCGTAGAATTCCCTGCAGGCCTTCCACAGGAGAGGATTTTCCTTTTTCTCCGGGTCATCGTTACCCAGCACACTCCCCAACAGGGCTACACCACCGGCCAGGGCACCGCAGGCGCCTCCACTGGAAACCATTCCTCCTCCAAAGGTTGTCATGGATTTGACAAGCGCTGGTTCATTCATGCCCAGCTTTTTCTGACCCACGGTCAGAATGGCTTGTGATCAGTGAAATGACTTTTCCATAAGCTGGCTTGCTTCTGCTTCCATTTCTTCTGGTCTCATTTTCTGCATCCACCTCCGCTGAATCAATTTATAACCCAAGATAGGGTAGAGGGGATTCCGTGTCAAGGCCCACCTCTTCCGAGGAAACTCATTATGTTAAGCAATCAGCAATATATCATTTGAATTCTTTATTCTGTCTGATAACAAAAAGACAGCCGCAGAAGCGGTTCCCATTGACTTTTCAAGTCCGCATTTGTTAGAGATTCCGTATTTCGAAAAAAGATTTCAAGGAGGTTCATCATGGCCGATCAACCTGAAGGCATCAAACCCCTGGATGCAGAAATCACTGGTGTTAAAGGGGATTGTAGCGCTGGCCATAAGGTAGGTGATAAATTTCAAATAGGCTGCTGGGACACAGGAGGGCTCTGCGGCTTCTTCTACCACGATATCTTTCCCACCCTGAGCGTGATGCAGTTTGGCGGGAATTACCCCTGGGGCTCAGCGGACGAGGTCACCTGGGAATGTCCGGATCGCGACAATGCCGTGACCATCCGGCTCCGCAGAGCGTGAGATATCACTAACAAAACACACCTGGAGGCGTTTCCCTAACACCCTAAAAGTAGAGGGGTAATAGCCTTG
>JASFEQ010000301.1:0-5751 GCA_050124735.1 Desulfobacteraceae bacterium
AGCAAGGCATCATCTCCCCGCCGAGACGGGATCTAAGGAGCGGCGTTGCCTTCGATCGCTCCTCCTTGCGGCGTATTGCTCCATATGCCTCAGTCGTCGCTCCTCGGCGCCTAGCATCTAATACCTTGCTGGTGCTCAGGAATCCTCCAAAACTTACTGAATTCAGTGAGAAGAGACGAATCTGACGATGGATTTGGGAATTTACCCTGAACTGAGGGGAAAGCGGCCATGATACTCTCCTTCCACCCCTGTTTCTTGGGCGATACACTGGTTATTTTGGGGGACGGGATCCTGGATTCCCACGATCTGTGCCATATTCAGGCTGCAGAACTTATCATCCTGCCCCAATATTGTACCTTAGAGCTTTACAGGGCCTGCAAGAGTTCTTCTGCCCAATTATTCCCCAACTACGATGCACGCTTCGAATACCCTGGGAAAATGGGCCAGAGTCTTCTCTTCAAAAAAACCAAATGCCCACATCCCGAAACGATGCGGTGGGCTTCAGTAACGGCATTCAGGGAGGCCTATCAAGCAGAGGGAGATTTTCCCCATGGGATGCCCTTTCTGATCAAGGGGGATCAGGCGCACGAGGCCGAAGGGATATATACGATTACAGACAGGAGCGCGTTGGAAAGGTCGCTAGAGGATCTGGAGCTCTTGGAAGACCTGGAGAGCTCCGGATTCATATCCCAGGAGCTAATTTCCACTGAAGGCAATGTACTTAGAGTTGTTATCGTCGGTAGCAGGCTTATCACCTACTGGAAGCGGGCACAAAGACCTGGACAGATGATAACCACCATAAGTCGGGGGGCAAAGATTGATCGAGAATGGAGGTTTGATCTCCAGGAAAAGGCAAGAATAGAGACGGAAAGGCTAGTGGCGGCCTCCGGCATCAACTTGGCTGCCATCGATTTTGTCTTCGACTTTAGATCTCCTGATCCCCAACCCCTCTTTCTTGAAATTAATTATATCTTCGGAAGGCGCGGGTTGGGAGGCTCTATGCGGTTTTATCGACTCCTCACCGAAGCGGTTCAGGAATGGCTGGTTGAGAGAGGCTTTGATCCCCGGTCGCTCACTTTCTTATAATCAAAACATGCCAACCACCCAGCTAAGGGCACTCCATATGAATTTCAAGCGATCCCTGAATCGTGGTTATCTGTCTCAGTATCCCTTTATGCATTTCGTACGTTGGAGCCCTCTGAGATCTCTGCGTCTCTAGTGACCCTGAGCTATGTCGAAGGGGAACGGGTGGTGATTTCTCATATTCGGAAGTAGACTCTGCGGGAGCGGGGACCGTCGAATTCACAGAAGAAAATCTTCTGCCAGGTCCCAAGCACCAAGTGCCCGTTTTCCACCATCACATGGACCGAACTTCCCATCAATGAAGCCTTAATGTGGCTGTCCGCATTCCCCTCCATATGACGATAACCCGCGTTGGCAGGCACCAGTTCATTGAGCTTATCCATGATATCTTTGCAGACGGCAGGATCAGCCCCCTCATTGATGGTTATTCCGGCCGTGGTATGGGGCACATAGACAAGGCAGAGTCCATCCGAGGTTTTAGACTTGGATACCTCTTTCTGAACCAAAGAGGTGATATCCACCATCTCAATACGGGAACGGGTCTTCACATGGATGGTTGTGGGCATGATGACTCCTTTATGGAATAATAATCTTCGAGGAGGCCTCACCAGCCGTATCCTTTGACTCCGGTGCCTTTTCAGCCGCCTGCATGTAAAAGGCTAGACTGCGCTCCATGACAGCCTCCAGAAAAGGGTTGACTAGCAAGGGAGAATCCTTCTCATCAAGAGACTGGGCGGCCGTCACAGAGAGACGGGCCATCTCCTCCTCCTTCAACTTGAAGAAGAAATAGGCCATCTCTTCCAACCTCCGCTTCATGAGCAGCCGTGTATCTTCAGAAAAGATCTCTCCCGTGGTCTTTCTTTTTACCTCGTTTATCTGGTCTGTCTTTTGTGCATCAGAGACCAGGATACGGCTCTCTTTCACCTTCTCGATATCTTCTACCAGGGGCTTAATCTTGTCCGGATCAATAATCCATGTTTTCATCAGTTCATGGGCAAGGAGTTTCTCAATTTGGGAGGAGGTGAGACTTCCTTCGGGAAGGCTATCAAGGGTCATGAGATCGTATATGGCGGACTGCTCAAGAAGTGATACATTTTCCAGGATCCAGGGCCTCAACTGCAGGTATCCTCTGGATGACTCGTTTAACCCTTCTTCGCTCTTACCATACGCCCTTTCTAACAGTGTTGCAACGTGGGAGATGGGCGTTTCAACGGCATGGTCGAAACTGGAAAAAAAGATCTCCTTGATCTCTTTGAGCTGTTTCTTGCTGTATCTTCCCACAAAGAATTGGATGAACCCCAGTTCATCGCTGACAGCACCCATGCCCACGTCAACGCCTTTGGGGATTTGGGGTAAGATGAGAAGAACGCCCCGACTACCGTTCCCATCGATCGGGCCCAAAAATGCTGAAGGATCAGCCACCTCTAAGCTTCTGGGAAGGACTGGGGGACTTTTTTCAGGTTCCAAGTCGGGGTGAGAGATTCCTTTCTGCTTGAACTTGAAAATAGTTCTCTTGATGGCCTTCTGCACGTTTTTCTGATGAAAGGCCTCTCTGACTGCCAATAGGGCAGGTATGGCCTCAGGATCTTGGGTGGGAAGGCTTTCAACGAAAGCTTGAGCAAGTTCAGGACTCGCTACTTGCTCCTTGACGTTGGCGCTGCTGAGGTCTTTGAAGTCTTGGAGAAGGGTGGTTAGTTGTGTCTGTTGTTCCTGGGACAGAAGTGAGGAGGGGTGTGGTTTTTTCTTTTTTGGCTTCTTCCTTTTAGCCACTATCAGGCAGCCCTCTTCTTCTCAATCGTTACATGATCATCAAAGCCTGCCTCTTCAAGATAGACATTAATCGTCTCATGGGGGGATGGAGACCATAATCTACCCACATAGTTGGCCCTTATGGGCAATTCTCTATCTCCGTCTCCCCTGTCCACCAAAATGGCCAGTTCAATCTTTTTTGGGCGGCCAAAGTCAATGAGCGCGTCCATAGCGGCCCGAACCGTTCTACCTGTGAAAAGGACATCATCTACAAGAATAATCGTCTTATCGTCTATGGATGAAGGGAGTTCTGTCTTACCCACGATAGGCGTGGGTCCGATCCGTGTCCAGTCGTCACGATAAAGGGTGATGTCGAGGATGCCCAAAGTGGGTTCAGGATCCTTTAATTTGGCTAAGGCCTTTTGAAGGCGCTTGGCAAGAAAGGCGCCTCCTGTCCTTATGCCCACCAGCACCACGTTCTCCATGGATGCATTTCTTTCGACGATCTCCTCAGCTATCCGCTGGATGCTTTCATTGATCTCGTCTTTTGAGAGGATAACAGTCTTTTTCATAGGTCACCTTGTCAGGATCTTATCCAAGAAAAAACTTAATATTTATCTCAAATCCCAAGAAAAATCAAACGAAAAATTGCTATAATAGTCCCTCTTGACTTAGAATACAATCGAGCCCTATATTGCATTCCTTGCTAATGAGCGCTTTTTATGGCAAATTTCACGAAAGATGAGTGCTATATCCCCGAAAAATGATCTTGAGGATTTGAGCAAGAGGCTGGGTTACACGTTCAAACAACCGGAGCTTCTTACGGAGGCCTTTCGACATTCCTCTTATGTGAATGAGCTTTCCGATTCGGAGCTAAGAGACAATGAAAGGCTTGAGTTCCTTGGTGATGCGGTGCTCGATCTTGCCATCAGCGACATCCTTATGGAGCTTTTCCACGATTCAAAAGAAGGAGATCTGTCCAAATATCGGGCAACAGTTGTGAACGAAGCCGGTCTGTGCCAGGTTGCACAGGAGTTGGAACTGGGGGAGTACCTCATGTTGGGCAGGGGAGAGGAAATGAGCCGTGGAAGGGAGAAACCCTCTATACTTGCCAACACCATGGAGGCCCTTTTGGGCGCTCTGTACCTAGATGTGGGCTTTGACAAAACAAAGGAAATCGTGCACGAATTATTCTCGCCGCTGCTAGCTAGGATCGATACCGGGAGGGTGCCCAATGATTACAAGAGCCAACTCCAGGAATATACGCAGGGGGTGTACAAAACCAGACCCGAATATGTTCTCTTAGAGGAAAGCGGTCCTGCACATGACAAGACCTTCAGAGTGGCCTTGCGTCTTGACGGAAAGGTCGTGGCTGAAGCCAAAGGAAAAAGCAAAAAAGAGGCCGAACAGAAGGCGGCCAAGGAGGCGCTTCCTTGTTTGACAGGGGAACGAGAAAAAGAGTTCTAATCGTACCCATATTCATTCCCAATGAGGGCTGTCCCTATCGATGTATCTACTGCCAGCAAGAGAAGATAACTGCTCAGTCCGCCCACCCTGTCGATGGCTCGACCATCAAACAGACCCTCCATAATGCCATAAACTCGACAAGGTTTGATGCAAGCTCGGAGCCGGAGGTTGCCTTTTACGGGGGGACATTTACAAGACTCTCCGTCGGCCGGATGAAGGAAATATTGGAGGCCGCAGCGCCTTTTGTAAGGGAAGGATTGTTCAAATCCATAAGGGTCTCTACACGTCCTGATTCACTCCAGGAAGAGCAGCTTCACCTAATGAGAGAGCGAGGGGTTGCCACTGTCGAATTGGGGGCCCAATCCATGGATGACGGCGTGCTGGAGCTTTCGCGGCGAGGACATAAGGCGCGAGATACGGTTGAATCTGTCCATCTGCTGAAGGCGCATGGTTTCAAAGTGGGGATTCAACTGATGCCAGGACTCCCCGGAGACTCAGAAGATGCATTTAGGAAGACTGTGGATGAGGTTATAAGACTACGCCCGGACATGGTCCGGCTGTACCCAACCCTCGTCATAAAGGGCACAGAGTTGGCCACATGGTACATGGAGAATAGATATCATCCTCTTTCGCTGGATGCGGCCGTCAGGATCTGTCATGAGAGTTGCGTTCGTTTGGAACAGAAAGGAATCCCCGTGATCAGGATCGGACTCATGTCGTCACCAACTCTGCTTCTAAGTGATGAGATCGTGGCAGGCCCCTGGCACGGTGCGTTCGGGTTTCTTGTTCGATCGGGAATACACCAAGAGAAGATAGCATCCTGTCTACCGAGACGGGGTGTGGCGGGCCAGATTCGGCTCAGGGTGCCGCCCACGGAAATTCCACTTGTCAGAGGTTACAAAAACCGAGGACTTCGCGTGATCGAGGAGAAGACCGGAGCAAGGGTCGTTGACACGATAGGTGATGATGCGGTCCCTTCGGGGCAAGTGCGAGTGGATGTCGTGTGAAATAGGGAATTTCCACGCTTAACATGTGGTCGTAGCAAGAAGAAAGGTTATAACGTGCGCAGGGATACTAGATGCTGGATGCTAGATACTTGATGAAGGTCACTGTGATTCGGTTATCTAGTATCCAGGATCCCCGCCTGCCTCGCCTGCGCGAGAGCAATGGCGGGCAGGCAGTATCCAGGATCTGCCCCTTCTGGAAAACGGTTGGTCGTAATTAATCTAAGATATCATGGCGTCTAAAGAGTCCAATCAGTCAGAATTCCTTTCCGGCTTCATTGCCATTGTGGGGCCTCCAAACGTGGGTAAATCCACGCTCTTGAACCGGCTGCTTGGCACAAAAGTGGCCATTGTCACGCCAAAGCCTCAAACGACCCGAAACCGCATTTTGGGGATTTACCATGGGGATGGATATCAAATGATTTTTATGGATACGCCAGGTATTCAC
>JASFEQ010000302.1:0-5739 GCA_050124735.1 Desulfobacteraceae bacterium
TTGGAAGCCGGTTGGCCGTCCCCTAAATCTGGATCATAAGAATTTCTATTTTTCTAAGAAATTTTACAAATCTTAGATAACTGTGTTGTGCCTTTGAAACAGCGACGCCCATTAGATTTTAAATTTCTAACAACAACACAGGATAGGCGTCGTTTGGCTAGGAAGCGGGTAAGCGGGGGCGGAATGGGTCCCAAGACAAACCGCTCGTTATTCCTTGACTGGTTTCAACAAAATGCTATTTTCAGCCATTACACGAAATTCGGTTGTGCGCTCAAATGATGGAGCGCCCTACCCTCAGTACGCTTTACTAAATGATCTAACCGCGTTCTTATTTCACAGGTCTGCTTAACGTTATGAAAAGAGATCGGCCCTTCTACGGCTGGACTATCATAAGCATCTCCTTGGTGACCTTGGCCATCGGCTTCGGCATTTGGTATTCCTTCTCGGTGTTCTTCGTAGCCATCCTGAAGGAATTCGGGTGGGACCGTGCCAGTGCGGCAGGGGTATTTTCCCTCTTCATGTTAGTGCACTCTGGGGCCGCCTTTTTCATTGGCTCTTTACACGATCGATTCGGACCCAGAAAGGTCATTCCCATGGGTTCCTTGCTCATTGTCATAGGACTCCTTGCATCGAGTCGGATCGGGTCGCTGTGGCAGCTCTATCTATCTTTCGGTGTGCTCACAGCCATGGGCATCTGCGCCATCGGTTTCGTGTCTCAGTCCATTCTGCTGCCGAACTGGTTTCTGAAAAAAAGGGGACTCGCCCTCGGGATTGCAATGGCAGGCATCGGGATCGGCATGCAGGTGTTCGTCCCCCTTGCACAATACATTATCTCCTCCTGGGGTTGGCGAGCGGCTTATTGCTTGCTCGCAGGCACCGTCATATGCATCGTCATCCCCCTCAATGCCATATTTCAACGAAGAAACCCCGAGGAGATTGGGGCACTACCGGATGGTGAAAAGATGCCTTTGGGCCACAAAGACATCCTTGAGGAGAGCACTTCACAACTTTCCGTGGCACAGAATAACCTGGTTCAGTGGACCCTTGCCAGCAGCCTGAGGACGAGGCAATTCTGGTTTTTGTTCCTCACTTACTTCTTCATCCCCATGGCCGTTCAGGGCGTCCTAATCCATCAGGTGGCCCACGTGGTGGACAAGGGTTTTTCGGCTGCGAGGGGGGCTTTCTTCTTTGGGCTCGCAGGCATTGTGGGTTCCGCTGGAAAGATCCTTTTCGGCCACCTCTCCGATAGGATCGGTCGCGACAGGGCCTTTACGATGGGAATGGGTTGCGCCTTTCTCGGCGTCCTCAGCCTGATGAATCTTAACACCAACCATGGTTGGCTTCTCTACGGATACGCCATCTTTTTCGGATTGGGCTATGGATCCATTGCACCCATCTTCCCCTCTCGCGCGGCAGATCTGTTTCAGGGCGCTCACTTTGGAAAGATCTATGGTTTTATCGCTATTTCAGGGGGTGTTGGAGGGGCTACAGGGACCTGGCTGAGTGGAAAGATCTTCGATCTGACTGCAAGTTACAAGATCGCCTTCCTGGGTGTGCTCTCTGTCTTTGTCCTGATTGCCGTCCTCTTTTGGCTCACGGCCCCGGACACGCCAGAGAAACTGAGAGACGGGACGACAAGAGATCATAAGCTGGGAAGCTAGAAGCCTAGGATGATGAATGCTGACCAGAGAGCTCGTGAGCTGACAGCCAATTCGGTCATCGCGCATCAGGGTTTGGTCATGAGATAGTACTCGAGAAACAGTCCTTTCTTTATCAACCTTGCAGTCCCGAAACGACTCTCTTTTATTAATCCGGGAAGCTTCCCAAACAGTTGGTACCTTGTGGGTGCCATCCAGATAAGCATCAAATACATGATGGGTATTGTGAGATAATGCGGGGAGCCGAAGTCAGACAGAAAGAACCGCCCGCCTCTCTTTAATACGCGGTACACCTCTTCCAGGCCCCTCTTCTTTATCTCTACAGGTAAATGGTGAGACATAAGGCTGCTGATGACAGCATCGAAGCATTCGTCAGGGTATGGGAGCGCATCAATGGATGCGCACTTGAACCCGATCTGGAGATGGGATGACCTGGCCTTGTCCTGCGCCTTTGCGAGCATTTTCCGGGCCACATCAATGCCCTCGACTGTCCCGGTCTCTCCGGTAACCTGTTTTGCCAGGATTGACAACGTGGCGGTCCCACATCCCACGTCCAACACCCTTTCTCCCTTCCTGAGGTTCAGCATACCTATCTGCTTTTTTCTGAACCGGCTTTTGTGGGTTGGCGTGATTTTGTCATAGTGCTCTGCGAGATAATCCAATGAAATACCCTTTGACTCCTCTGCCATAATCACCATCCTTATTCCATATACCCTACGGCCTGGAAGCCCTATGTTCATCATTCTCTTTGGGCCAGCATCTCAACAAAGGCCTCCAAGTTGGTCAATGTCTGTTCCTCGGAAAAGCATCGCAAGTCATTGAGGTCCCCGTCAAGAACAAGGTGAGGGATCTGAGTCTTCTCACTCAGCCTTCTTGGCATGCCGTACTGAGAATTGTTGCAGTTGGGGCACGTTCTAGAGTTGTGAAAAATGATACCGTCAACCTGAAATCTCCTCAACATCTCCACCAGAAATGATTCTTTGAAGCGTTCATGGCGCACCGTAAACAACTCCGTGTATGCCCTGGCCGTGCTGGTGAAAGGATCATTGGGGTCAAAGGCATCAAAGACCCAAGAGTGTCCGTAGGTTGAAGCAACCAAAGAGACATGCATTCTTGCCATGGTTTCAGCCAAAAATCGAAGCTTTCCCCATATGGGCATACCCTCCCAGTAAATACGAAATCGTTCATTTTTGATGGCGCCCATTTCCTGCTCCACCCGATGTGCCAGTTCCTCAGACAGCGCCTGGTAGTAGGATACAGCCGTATCCGTCCCCCTCAAATTTACTGCGGGCCCCATATGGAAACAGATATCTGTGAAGGTGATGGGAGAAGGGCGATGGCCAGCCATTGCCAGTACGCGCTTCCAGAGGTCACTGCCTTTTTTTGAGCGTTCCACCGTGTCGCAAAATATTTTCAGATTGAGTGTCTGCTTGGCAATCGGAGCCAAATCATGCGCCAACTTTTCCATCTGCCTTGCAACGCCAGAGATCACATCCGGGCTTACGTCTCCCACGCCTCGAGGCGTTCTTATTCCCAACACGGGCACCCCAATCTGCCGGGCATAGTACTCAAACCATTCCTGAACATCCCGACATTGGTTATTGTTGTAGACAAGCACATCCGGGTGAGGCACACCCGAGACGTGGTAGGCCTCTTTTAAGGGTGTCTCACCCGCCAGGAAGGCCCCTATGTCACTGGTTACATAGGAGCAGATGTCAGGAGAATAGCCCATGGAATTGGCCAGGCCGATGAAGTCCATGGCTTTGCGCGTGGTTCCCAGTAACACGCCATGGTTCTCAGGAAAATAGACGAGAAAACCCATGGCTCTCAACAACTCTACCGGTCCCTGACTCGTACACCAGGCGATGGGACGACGCTTGCTCCGTGACGCCTCATCCAGCTCGGCGTAATATTGCTGCATAACGGTTTTCAGCTTCTCGGTCGTCTTCAGCAGTAGCAAGGCAGGCTCATCGTCTGGCATAATAGAATCGTCCCTTTTCTGATATAACGCCTACGGGGCTAATCCCAAACCCCTTAGAATGAACTGGGCCAGCGCATCCAGATGCTTGCTCTCCTCTTTGTCTCTGAGGTTCCAGCCTCTCAAAGGGAGAAAGACCATGAGATAGGAAATGAGGTTGGCCAAGAAATTGGGATCCCCCTTTACGGGCTTTTCCCTCTTTACCTCCCGTAAAAGCCGCCGCCAGAATCCCACGACGTTTTTGTCATCCATTTCCAGGACCACTCGAAGATGCCTCCTCTCCAGGTACTTGGTTTCTGTGTAGACAAAGAGAAACAACGCCTTGTTCTCCACCATGAATTCCAGCGTATGGTGAAGCGCCTTCACCAAGCGCTGGACAGGATCCTCCATCTCTTCCATACCGGATCGGACCAGATGTTCATACCAAATCATCTGCATGTGTTTATAGATGAGGAATAAAACATCATCTTTAGAGGATATGTAGTGGTAGAGCTGCCCCATGGACATACCTGATGCCACAGCTATCTCACGGATGGTCGTCCTGTGGTAACCCTTCTCAAAGAATAACCTGCAGGCCCCATCCACTATTTGCTCACGTTTCTTCTCCACCAGGTCCACGTCCTTGGCCGGGGAAGGGATAAGCTCATCCCTTTGTGAAGGGTTCAAAGGACTGGAATGATTCTTTGGGTGCATCATTTTCTCCTGAGATACGAAGGCCCTCGCTTAAATAGAGCGAGCGCTCGATTTAATAATATCACAATCTAATGCCTTGTCAACGAAATATTTGATGAACGGATTGTCATCCTTAATCGTTATGCGTGATTGGCGAATTCAGGCATTCAGGAATTGGGGGATTGAGGAATTGAGGAATTTGGGAATTCAGAAGTGCTCCGTTAAAATGAGAAAGGTAGGGGCTCGGCAGCAGACGGGCCCATGAGTGAATAAGCTGAGGCCGATGGGTTGTTTGCCGGTCCTATTCCAGGCCGTATTTTCCCAAAATCTCCCTGAGATTCCCATCTTCCTTGCTGGTGTCGTGGCTCTCCTTGTTAATCCTTGTGGCCTCGAGAGCCTGCTGGAGTGACCTTACACCGCTTTTGAGGCGCTCTCTTGTGGAAGTCATTTCGAGGAGTTCTTGTTTTTCTTCAAGGGGGAGTCCTTCACTTCCCGAGACTAGGAAAGACACGGGTTTGGCGCCCAACCCTTTCAGCTCCTCGTAATCTCTGGGCATACCTATGACGCTGTCGAGCGCCTTTAGGGACTCGATCCCTTCTCGAGCAAGTATTAAAAGCTCTCCGCTCTCCTCCTCAGGGACATCGTCGAAATGAATGACCCTAGCCTCAAAATAGGGCTTTCCGTCATAGACCTCCTTGATCAAGAAGCGATTTCTCCCTAGAGTGATGATATCCATTTCCCCACTTTCATAACGTTGTAGCACCTTTACGATCTTGGCCGTACAGCCCACCTGCCTGAGCTCATCACCACTGATGTACACAATGCCGAATTCCTTATTCTGCTCCAGGCAGTCTCCGATCATTTTCTTGTATCTCTCTTCGAATATATGGAGTGGCAGGGGCATGTCCGGCATGAGTACGACATCCAAAGGAAATAAAGGTAAAATCGTTTCCAGGTACATATTTTCCTCCCAAAAAACCTATATCTGCTATTCCCCGAGTGATCCATCACCGATCCACTGATGATGTCTCCTTTCCCATTTTTAAAAGATAAGAATCAATGCAGCGATTAGCAATATGAGCTAACATGGTTATTCGGAAAAGATTGTCAAGTGACACGAGTTTCGTGTCGCAAAAATAACTTTAAGAATATAGAAAACCTAAAAGTCATTGCGAGGAGCCGTAGGCGACGAAGCAATCCCTTGTAGCTAGCGAAAACAGCAACTTTCACAAAATGAGATTGCTTCCCCCTGACTGAATCGGGGGTCGCAATGACCTTTTATGAAGGCCTTATTTATATAAAGAGCTCTTGGGACACGAGACTAGGAGGCGTCCGTCGTCTATGTTCAGGTGGGATGTGAAAAAATAATTAGGGGTGACATATGCTGGATCTACCGCTTCTTGTAGTTATCCCGCATCTCCCTTTTCAGGA
>JASFEQ010000303.1:0-5734 GCA_050124735.1 Desulfobacteraceae bacterium
GCGGGGATCCCAAGGCTGCGCCTTGGGAACAATGGGAAACCCTGGAGCACAAAAATAAGCTCGCTCATTTTTGTGCTTCTAGGGTTCCCATTCTTTCAAGCGATCCGACCAACCCAGTTTCTTGAACATCAGCGTAATCAGCGTAATCAGCGTAATCTGCGGATCAGAATCCGTGTCCACGAGCTATTTCACAAAGAAGCATTTAAATCCGTGATATCCTGTTGATCCTGTCTAATTAAGTTCTTTGCGTTCTTTGCGACTCTGCGGTGAAAATTTGCTTTAGATCTTCAAAGCCTCTTCAAATCCTTCCCAGATAGCCTCCGTCATCTTCCTCGGCTTTTTGGCATCACCAATGGGGATCACCTTGATCCCATCCTTTTTCACTTCTCTGATGAGCTCATCATCGGGCAGGACACCAACAGCCATCACAACCGTATCTGCCTTAAGAGACGCCTTGCCTTTTTCCGTTTCCACAACGACGGCGTCGTCCGTGATTTCCAAGAGCTTTGTCTTTGTGCGAAGTTCAACACCCAGCAGCCTGAGGGCCTTGATCAGCGACCAGCGGGCGGTTCGACCCACGTTGTTGGCAAACCGCGGCACCATATCAATGACCGTAATCCGCCTTCCCGCGTTATGGAGGAGCTTTGTGGCGAATTCCGGGTCTTCAGCACTGTGATACATCAAAAAGGTAAAAGTGTCGGACGCCGGTGTTCCCATAGACGCAATAAATTGGGCGGTCTCGCAGCCCGTGGCACTTCCACCCACAACAACTACGTTTTCCCCTATATGGGGGACCTTGTCCATGAGTACATGCCATGCACTTACCACATGGGGCTTTTCAAAACCAGGGACATCCATTTCTATCGGCTTTGCGCCCGAGGCCACCACCAGCACATGTGGCTTGCTTTTCTTTACCATCCCCGGTGTGAGTCGGGTATTGAGCCTCACTTTGACACCCTGTTGCTCCATGCGATGTTTCATGCTTTCGATGACATTATCGAATTCCGCCTTTCCTGGTGGGGCCTTGGCCAGATTCACCTGACCACCCAGGTGGCTCTCTTTTTCATAGAGCGTCACGTCATGTCCCCTCTCTGCCGCTGTGAGAGCAAACTCCATACCTGCTGGGCCTCCTCCAGCTACCCACACTTCCCTGGGCACCTTCGCCCGTTTGACTTCACGATCTTTTTCCCTTCCTGTCCTGGGATTGAGGATACAAGTGACTGGAGAGGCAGAGAAGATGGCGTCAAAGCATCCCTGATTGCAGGATATACAGGGAATAATTTCATTTAGCCTCCCCTCCTTCACTTTCTTGGGGAGTTCTGGGTCTGCAAGCAATGGCCTGCCCCAGCATATCATGTCACAGGCCCCGGACCTCAAGGCCTTCTCAGCAACAAAAGGATTGCCCAAGCGGTTTGAGGCAAATACAGGGATACCTACCTTTTCTTTGATCCCGCGAGCCAGGTAAAGAAAACCCGCCGCGGGAACGTTTGTTGTGAGTTGGGGGACATTGGTTTCATGCCATCCTCCGGTCACGTTGATGGCATCCACCCCCGCCTTCTCCGCCTCAGCCGCGAACAGGGCAGACTCAATGTTGGTGTGTCCGCCTTCCATGAAATCATTACCCGCGATCCTGAGACCCACGGGGACATCATCCCCAACCGCCTCCCTCACCTTTCTGATCACTTCTAGGCCGAAGCGCATCCTGTTCTCTATGGCGCCGCCGTATTCGTCCGTGCGTCTATTGGTCAGCGGGGAGAGAAACTGGCTAATGAGATACCCCGTGCAGGCCAAAATCTCGATCAGATCGAATCCCGCCTCCTTGGCCCGTCTCGCTGATTGCGCATAGGCCTCCTTTACCTCTTCAATGTCCTCCCCTGTCATCTCCCTGGGGGTTTCTCCGGTCAATTTGCTGGGAATGGCAGAAGGGGCGATGGGGGGCATTCCCGTGAAGATGGAGAAGGCGTATCGCCCCATGTGGAAAAGCTGGGTCGCCACCTTCACGTCGGTCTGCCTGTGGAGTTCTTCAATGAACGCCTTAAGGGGCTCAATGTATTTATTGTCAAAGAGCCCCAGTGTTAGGGGGGCGCTACCTTTCGTGTCAATGCCAACAGGTCCAATGGTCATGAGTCCCACGCCCCCCTTTGCCCTTTCCCTGTAAAAGGCCTTGTACGTCTCGTTGAGGGCGTAGTCTCTCGTATAGGCCAGCGCCATAGAAGGCATGACGATTCGGTTCTTTACCTGCAAGGTATTGATAGTGATCGGTTCGAACAACTTTACAAACTCCATTGGCTTCTTCCTTCTTATGTCTCGCTAAATTGGCAGAAAAATGAAGAGGTTGTCGGAAAACGCCCATCTGCCATTCGACAAGCCGTTCGACAAGCTCACGGTCCTGAGCAAGGTCGAAGGACTCATGGCCCTGAGCAAAGTCGAAGGGCTGCGTTACCCTCATCCCTCGTCACTGCGGCGTACTTCTCTGTACGCCTCATTCCTCGGGATTTCGGAAGCCTTGCATATGGACATTTTCCATCAACCTCTCATAATCCGTTTTTTCGACGGTCTCTACAGAGGCTGAATTTGAGGTTTATGATTTATCTTGGCCTATGTTCCACAATCTACTTTAGGCACTTTAGCTCACTTTAGTACACTTTAGGCACTTCTCTATATATCATACCTCCACGAGGTGCCGTCGGGGCTGTCTTCGAGCACAATGCCCATCTCCAGGAGGTGATCCCTTATGGCATCGGCCTTGGCCCAGTCTTTGTCCCCCCTCGCCTTGGTCCTCTCCTCGATCATCTTCTCCACCTCACCGGCGTCGATCGATTCGGCGTAGCTGGATAGTTTTTTGAAAAAATCCTCGGGGCTCTCTTCCAACATGCCGAGAATAGCCGCGGCTGAGAAGAGTAGGTGGCGATCATTCTCCAGTTGCTTCAAAATGCCCGCATCCGGTTTGTCGCCATAAGAATCCATGAGCTTGTTCACGGCTTTGACCTTTTCAAACATGGCGCCGATGGCAGCGGCCGTGTTCAGATCATCATCCATGACCTGGACAAACTCTTCCAGGAAAGGATCTTTCTGTTTCCCAGCCAGAAATCCAGCACTTTGAGCATCCCCCTCTCCTTGGTATTCCCCAAGACGCATCTCCAGCCTCTCAAGGGTCCTGTATATGCGAACCAACCCAGTTTGAAGGGCGAGCACCGCCTTTTTTGAGAAATCAAGGGGGCTCCTGTAGTGCTTGGACAAAAGAAAAAGGCGTAATACCTCTGGGTGATAACTCTTCAGTGCATCTCGTATGGTCAGAAAGTTGCCCAGCGACTTGGACATCTTTTCAGATTCTACGGTGACAAATCCGTTGTGAATCCAATATCGGGCAAATTGCGCATCATTGGCGGCTACGGATTGGGCCCTCTCATTTTCATGGTGAGGGAACACAAGGTCTTCCCCGCCTCCGTGAATGTCAAAGGTGGAACCAAGATAATGATTGCTCATGACAGAGCATTCCATGTGCCAACCCGGTCGTCCAGGACCCCATGGGCTTGGCCAATGGGGCTCATCAGGTTTTGCCTCCTTCCAGAGGACAAAGTCCATGGGGTGTCTCTTCCGCTCATCCACGGCAATCCTGCTACCAGCCCTCATGTCTTCAAGTTTTCTTCCAGAGAGTTTGCCGTAATCCTTAAACTTCTCCACGGAGTAGAAGACGTCACCCTCTCCCACATAGGCAAAACCTTTATGGATGAGTGTTTCTATCATCTGGATCATGTGATCAATGTGTTCAGTGGCCCGTGGTTCCACATCAGCATTCAGGACGCCCAACGCTCCCATGTCTTCATAAAAGGCATCAATGAACTCCTGCGCCAGTTCTCCTGGTTCCTTTTCCAACTGGCGCGCCCTTTCAATAATCTTGTCGTCCACGTCGGTGAAATTACGCACATAGGTGACATCAAGGCCTCTGGCTCGGAGATATCTGACCAACACATCGAAAACAATGGCTGACCGGGCGTGACCAATGTGACAAAGATCATAGACCGTCACACCACAGACGTAGATACCTACCTTGCCCTCGTTAAGAGGATGAAAATCTTCTTTTTTCCGAGTGGCCGTATTGTGGAATTTGATAGCCATATATTATGTGCCTCTTGTAGAATTTGGATTGTCTTCTGGAGGTGATTAGGAGGATGCGGCGTTTGCAAAGAGGCTGACCACGGCATAGGCCTCCATACCCACTTGACGGCCGCAAAAACCCATTCCCTCACTGGTGGTGGCCTTGATGTTTATTTGATCCATGTTTATGGCGAGTGCCTGTGACAGTCTTTGTTTCATGGCCACGAGGGAGGGTGCCAACTTGGGTGCTTCTGCAACGATCGTGGTGTCCACCTGATTGACCCTGAAACCATCCTCTTTTACCCATTCCATTACCTTTTTCAACATGAGCAGGCTGTCCATGTCTTTGTAGGCAGGGTCGCTATCCGGGAAATGCTGGCCCATGTCTCCTTTGGCCAGCGCACCGAGGATGGCGTCAACAATGGCATGGGTCAACACATCCGCATCAGAATGTCCCAGCAGGCCCAATGGATGGGGAATTTTTACGCCTCCGAGGATCAGGGAACGTCCCTCCACAAGGCGGTGGGCATCATATCCAAAACCGACGCGGAACATCTTTCTACCTGTTTTGTTGAAATGTTTCAGCCATCAAGGGGAATTTTTTTCAATGACAAGTACTACAGTTTTTGCTTGTGCAGCTTGTACATGCTGCCGAGCCGGCCGATGATGAATAATTACCGCTGCTCTTAAAACTACAAGCAGACATAAGCCGTTCAACACATTCATCATTGCACTCAGGACAGGAGACGGACTCATCACTTCTAAAGACAAGACATTCAAATTGTTCATTACATTTTGTGCACTTATATTCATAAATGGGCATGCTGTTTATCCCCCTTTTATCCTTTTGCTTCCAAGCCTTCAATAACTGCAGAGGCGAGTAGAGGAAACATAATCTCGTGATGACCCACAAGGGAGTATCCCTCTCCACCTTCGAGCGTAGGTCTTTGAACCACATTGGTCATGGGTCGATAGTGTTGCATGAAATCCATATTGACGGTGGTAAATTTCTGGACCTTATGTCCCAGATTCCTCACCAGTGACAGGGCCTTCAAAAAGACTTCGGGCATAATCACTGCAGAGCCCAGGTTTATAAAGACCCCGCCCTCAAGTTCTGAAACGAGGCTGGCAAAGAGACGAAAGTCAAGATGAGAGGTCTTCCCTACGGCTGCACCGTCTGCACTGGGATGAAAATGGATGATATCGGTCCCTATGGCCACGTGTACCGTAAGGGGTATATCCATCTCAAAGGCTTTGGCAACGAGGCTGTGTTGGTTGTAGGGAAATCCTTCCCTGATGAGCATGTCACCAATCGCCCGTCCCAGGCCATCGCCCCGATTGGCTCCTTCAATGATCGCTTCATTGAGAAATTTTCCTGTCTCCTCTGCCATACCAAACCGGCCGTCTCCGATCTGTGAAGCCACGTCTTCTGAGGTGTGGCCCACCATGGCCAATTCAGCGTCATGGACGATGCCGGCCCCATTCATGGCCAGTCCGCCAATAATGCCACGGTCCATCAGGTCCAGTATCACAGGATTCAGTCCCACCTTTATGGGGTGGGCCCCCATGGCCAAAATGATCATGTTCCCGGATCGGACGGCGCGCACGATATGGCCAACCACTTGCCTGAAATCAT
>JASFEQ010000304.1:0-5643 GCA_050124735.1 Desulfobacteraceae bacterium
TTTTGTAAGGCTCGCATAATGTGGATTGCCCCTACTTTTCCGCTACAGGGCACCCTTATGATCTTTACATTGGGGGGATAGGGAAGTCTCATACTTCCGGCCATATCCGCTGCTGTGTAGGCGCAATAATGACAACAAAAGGCCACAATGACAGGTTTGAAATTTTCCATTATAATATTCCTTCCAAAAGTCCATCCACCTTGGCCATAATCTGCTTGTCTTCATACTGCATGAGTTGTATAGCGTCAGCCGGGCATTCTGCAGCGCACAGACCGCACCCGTGACATTTGGCAGGATCTATTTCCGAATATCCATCCGCGTTAATAAGGGGTATATTAAAAGGACAAATCCGTACACAGATCAAACAAGCGGCACACCTGCTACCGTCCACTCTTGCCACAGACGCACCGAGATTAATAACGTCTTGCGCTAAAAGCGTTTGCGCCCTTCCGGCCGCTGCCTGGGCCTGGGCGATACTCTCGCTTATGCCCTTTGGAGAGTGTGCGGTCCCGGCCACAAAGAATCCCGGGACAGGGAGATCAACTGGCCTTAATTTCACGTGGTCTTCCAAAAAATATGCATCATGGGTCCTATTAAGATGGAAGATCATGGACAGGTCCTCGGTGGCCTCATCATCGGCCACAAAACCTGTACTCAATGCAAGGCAATCCACCAAGATTTCGATTTCCCGCCCCAGGACGGGCTCCTTAAAGGTGAGGGCCACCTGCTCATCAGTCCCTTCCACGAGAGGCTTTTCTTCCGCCTGGTAACAGATGAACATGACGCCCCGCTCTCGGGCCTTTCGGTAGTAATCCTCCTGGAACCCATAGGTTCTCATATCCCGATACAGGACAAAAACCTGGGCCTCTGGATTTAGGTCCAGTATTCTTAAGGCATTTTTGACTGCGGACTGACAACAAATACGGGAGCAATTAGGGTTGTCCGGGGAACGGGATCCAACACATTGGATCATACCCACGTTTCGCCAGCCTTTTACCGTCTCTGGTTGATCTTCAATCAAACCGTCCAGATCAAGCTGGGTCAGCACCGCTTCATGTTCGCCCAGAAGATACTCTTTGGGCCTGTTTTCCAGGGCCCCGGTGGCCAAAATGGTGGCTCCGTGGTTAATCTGCCTGTAGGCCAGCCTCGGCCCAATCTGGAGCCCTGTCTTGAATAGGCCCGGCATACCGGAGTGGTCCACAATTATGGAACTGAGTAGGACCTGAATCTTGTTATGGCTCTTCGTCCTCTCAATCAGATCCCTCATATATAACTGCACGTCTTCCCCTTCGAGTGTCTTATGGATCTTTTTGGCAACGCCACCCAATTCCACTAATTTTTCAACCAGAAAAACCTTAAACCCCTTGTTGGCCAGGCTCAAGGCGGCGTTCATTCCTGTGACCCCACCGCCGACCACCAGGATGTCCGTGTTCATGGGGAGGACATTGTCGGTGAGAGGGTGGCTAAGAGCCGCACTTGATACCGCCATCCGAATAAGGTCCTTGGCCTTGTTGGATGCCTCCCTTGGGTTGTCAAGATGGACCCATGTATCCTGATCCCGGATATTGGCCATCTCAAGAAGGTACTTATTGAGGCCAGCCCTTCGGATGGTGTCCTGGAACAGAGTTTCATGCGTCCTGGGAGAACAGGCTCCCATGACCACCCTGTTGAGGTGCCTTGCTCGAACAACGTCTTTAATATGCTCTAGCGACTTGCGAGAGCAACCATGCCCTACCATCTCGGCAACATCTACCTGAGGAAGCCCTCGAGCATATTCAACAATATCGTCCACATTGACGAGACCTCCGATGTTATACCCGCAATCACAGACAAAAACGCCTATCTTAGACTCCTCCCCGCTAACGTCGCGTTCCGGTGGAAATTCCTCTCCGTCTTCAGAGGGGAATTCCTCTTCCGCCTCAAGGGCTTCTTCGATAACCTTCTGGTGATTGGAGGCTAAACAAGCGGCCGCGCTGGCCTGAACCATCGTTTCAGGAATATCCTTTGGGCCTTGGAAGAGACCGCACACATAAATTCCGGGTCTGGAGGTGGCCACGGGATCGAAACTGGTCGTCCTGACAAAATTATGTTCATTTAACTCAATCCCCAGTTCCCCAGCCAATTCAACCATATCCGGTGGAACTCGAAAACCCGTTGAAAGGACCACCATATTGAAGGACTCTCTTTCGGGAAAAGTGCCTTCCGCCGTTGTGTAGGTAATTAGGAGATCACCTGTCTCCTGTTCGAGCAAAACGCTGTGGGGGCGATTACGAACAAAGCGAATACCATATTCGTTTTTTGCCCGCTGGTAATAAAGTTCATAATCTTTCCCACAGGTCCTCATATCCATATAAAAAATGACGGTCTCAATGTCGTCCTGAAACCGCTCCTTGGTCACAATCGCTTCTTTCAAAGCGAACATACAGCAGGCGCTGGAGCAATAAGGGGCATCAACCTGGTTGACATTGCGTGAACCCACACACTGTATCCAGGCGATTTTTTTGGGCGGCTTTCCATCCGAAGGGCGAATCAACTCACCGAAGGTTGGACCGGAGGCGGATAGGATTCGCTCATATTCTAGGCTGGTCACCACGTTGGGATATTTTCCGCCACCAAAATTATCAAGTACGTTGGGATCGAAAAGCCCCGCTCCTGTCGCCAGAACGATGGAACCCACCTCAAGCTCTAAAACCTCTTCGGTGTCTTGCGGGAGGATAGCGCCGTCTTGACAAATTCGGACTAGCTCCTCAATGTTCTGACATTTGTCAATATCTATAGAATAAGCATATGGTGTTGCCTGTGGATACCGCATGCAAGTGGGAGCCCGATGATCCAGGCCGGGAGTGAAAAGAACACATTCGGGAAATTTGTTTAAACACTCCCCGCATGCCGTACACTTGTTTAAATCTATGTAACGGGGTTCACTTCTCAAGGTAACTTTGAATGCGCCCGCTTCGCCTTCAATATGGGTCAACCGCGTCAGGGGCAAAAGCTCGACATGGAGTTCTCTTCCGCTTTCGGATAGATGGGGTGAAAGGGTGCATAAATCACAGTTGTTGGTGGGGAAGGTTCGGTCCAGTTGGGTCATAAGACCACCGATTGAGGGTGCTTTGTCAATAAGAACTACATCCCTTCCGGCCTCGGCCAGATCCAGAGCGGCCCTGATGCCACCTAAACCACCACCAATGACAAGTACTCTGCTCTTAAATCCAAAAGAATCTTGATCGATCATCTCTCTATTCTCCAGAGTCTGCTCATGAGGCCACATCAAAGGCCAGCGTGGTCTAAGATGTCAGGAAGTTGGTATTCCCATCCAAGTGTCACAATTTGCACACCTTGGGCAAGTCCCCTCAAATTTGCAACTGTTTCTCCGGCGATCCGGATACACTCCATATCCCTATTTTGTGCCTGACGGATTCGTTTGATAAGCTGCTCTGAGATGCGGTAGGCCGGCAGGGTGGTAGCCATGTACCTGGCAATGCCGACCGATTTCAAAAGAAAAACCGTGGGAATGATGGGCACGCCCAATCCTTTTGTCTTACCCGTAAAAGAGACGAAATCCTCCATATCAAAGACAGGTGGGGAGATAATGAACTGGGCTCCAGCTTCCACCTTTCTGAGGGCCAACTCCAATTCCTTCTCCAGGGATTTGTCATCAACATAGGGATCTAATGTGCAACCTACGGTGAAGCTGGGATTGCCCTTGAGCTCGATACCTGCCATATCCACTCCTTTCTGGAGAGACTGAATGGCACCAAGAAGATCTAGTTCATCTATGTCATTCACAGTCCTAGCGTCGAAATGGTCCCCAAAGGCCATATCTTCCCCCCGCACTACAATGAGATTCTGGATGCCCAACACGTGCGCCGAGAGGAGTTCTGCCTGAATTGCGATCTTGTTTCGATCCCGGCAACAGACATGGATGATTGCTTCCATCCCCTGTTGGTGCATAAGAACACCCCCACCCAATGCGCTCATTCGCATCATACCATCGGCCATGTCGGGGATAATTACAGCATCAACGCGTCCTTTAATCCGGCGGGCATTCGTGATCAACTCTGAAATGTCCACACCCTTGGGCGTGTCCATCTCTGCTAAGACTACGAATTCGCCTAATGATAATCGTTTCTGAAAACTCATAGCTCCCCCCTCTTTTCCTATTTATCCAATGATTGCGCATTGCCAAAAAAAATGAGCCTCCTCATCTTCCTATTTACTGCCAAACGATAGGCTAATGGCATCAACTTTCCCATGCACGGCACGGGGCATTCTGGCATATTGCCGCTAATTTACATCCATCTCTAGCACACTTCGTACCAATGATGCGATCTGCAATGAACAGCCCGCGATGCCTGAATGGCAAGCCCCATCACGGCCTATTGAATGTTAAGACAGGTCAGACTCAGTGTAGATATGTTGGAAATGTGCAATGTTTTGAGAGGGAAAGATTGCATCTTTGCAATGTTTATTTGTTCCAAACATGTCCTTAAAAGAAGCAGCGTATCCACATGAAAGTCTACAACTCTTCTCGATTTAGATTCGAGATCTTGTAACAGGAATAACTTGTGCGCAACAGCCTTCAAAAAGAGATCCCTGCGTAAAGGCCTAGTATCCCGTCGCTTACTGCGGGGAATTATGAGCTAAATTCTGAACCCCTCTCCTCAAGACTAATCTTTAACCTCTCTCGACCCTATGTATCCAGGCAGTTGACGAATCAGGGCATTGATCTCCTGACTCTTCTCGCTTAGAAATTTGAACATACGGTCCGATTTTGATTTCAAGACAAGCCCATTCTTCTCTTTGATCTCTTCCCCTCTAATGAGCATACCATTCTCATAGAGATAGCATATAATGGTATCATCGGCATCCAGTTGGACATCAAATCTCTTTCTTAGGTAGTCTAGCCAATAACCAAATTCTTCTGCGTGCTCCAAATGATCTACGGGTATGCCCAGCTCAAAGCCCAAAGGTTCCAGGGTGCCTGGCATCAATTTGGAGCCGCCCAGGTAATCAAGGACATGAGCCAACTGATGAATTAACGTGGAGTCATCGATATTTGGAGATATGGCGAGGTAGATATGATCCGGATCCGTTTTTAGGGTCTTGTACAGGTTTAAGAAAACGCCCCCTCCCTTCCCTTTTGATATCTTGGATTGGGGGCTTCCAAAGATGTTCAGTTCAGCGTAACTTGCTAGGTCCACAAACTTAATCCCAATGGCATTTCCTGTGAGTTCCTCTAAGTCCAAGGCATCTGCCATCTCCTTTGAACGGCCATAGCTGACCTGTGGGAGAGAGGTGATTTGGGCGCTCATCTCCACGGTTATCTCACCCATACCATCCAGAACCAGTTCATCTTCTCTGCCCATATGGCATTTCTTGAACTTTTTCCCGCTACCGCACGGGCATGGATCGTTTCTTCCTACCTTTTTCATATGTATCCTAACCCGGGCAAGCCGGAATTAAGGAATTGTGAATTGACAGATGGCGAATTTAGAAATCCCCTAATCCCTCGTTCAATCGTCGAGACTGTGGAAATACGGCTTCCGAGACGCTGATGGAAAATGTCCATATGCAAGTTGAGCCTTGCGAAATCCCGCTCTGTCGTAGATCCCGCTCGCGGGACGGGAGCTTCCGAAACCGGGG
>JASFEQ010000305.1:0-5606 GCA_050124735.1 Desulfobacteraceae bacterium
ATAAAAAAAACCTAATTGGGCTTGCCTTGACAAAGTCTTACCCGATGCTTAACGTATCTTCAATTGATCGCCACCAAATATATAAGCCTTTAAGGGCATATTGGGCTTTATGGAGAGTGGATTCTTACCTCTCGTTTATTTCAATGATTCGGGGCACCTAAACCACATTTCATCTCATGATATCCAAAAGGTCATTAGAGGAAGCCCGGCAGGGTTCTGTCAATTCGTAACCTGATTGAGATTAGGGGTTATTGAAACTGGGGTTGTGCGCATGAACACGAAGATAGAGGTGAAGACGGATAAAGATCCTGAGGCAGAAAAGGCCATTCAGGATGAAGAAAGCCCTGTTGAGAAGAGTGAGAAGCCTGACGAAAAACCGTTGGAAGAGATGACAAAGTCAGAGTTGCTGGAAAAGATCAACGAACTCCAGGAGGCGTCTGAAAAAAATCATGATCTTTATCTTCGTTCAGAGGCAGAAATTGAGAACATAAAGAAGAGAAACAGAAAAGATAAAGAAGAGTGGGTGAAATACGCCAACGAGACGCTCATCAAAGAGATTTTGCCGGTCATGGATAACCTAGAAATGGCCATATCCCATTCTCAAGACGAAAACTCGATTCAGGCGCTCAGGGAAGGGGTAGAATTAACCCTGAAAGGATTGCGGGACGTATTGGGAAAATCTGGCTTAGAAGAGGTCAAAGCTGAAAGCGAACCCTTTGATCCCAATTATCATCACGCGGTTTCCGAACAGGCGGACGAAAACGTGGAAGCAGGGATCATACTTCAGGAACTCCAAAAGGGGTATATGCTTAAGAAGCGGTTGATCCGACCCGCGATGGTGATTGTGAGCAAAGGCAGTTCTGATGGGACTGCAGACGATAACGAGGGCTGAGATTAAAGTTTTTTGGAGAGACGAGAAAATACATGGTTAGATTGAGGAGGTTAAGATGGGCAAAATAATAGGCATTGATCTGGGAACAACCAATTCCTGTGTCGCGGTGATGGAGGGAGGAGATCCTGTTGTCATCGCTAACCAGGAGGGCAGTCGCACGACGCCTTCTATGGTCGCCTTTAACGACAAAGGGGAAAGGCTGGTGGGTCAGATAGCCAAGAGGCAGGCCATTACCAACCCCGATAATACGATTTTCGCGGTCAAGAGGCTCATAGGGCGCAAGTATGATTCTGCAGAGGTTCAAAACGATGTTAAGGTGCTTCCCTATAAGATCTCAAAGGCACCCAACGGGGACGCACAGGTCCAGGTGAGGGGCAAGGATTACAGCCCAGCTGAGATCTCTTCTATGATTCTTCAAAAGATGAGAAAAACGGCGGAGGATTATCTGGGAGAGAAGGTGGATGAGGCGGTTGTCACGGTACCTGCCTATTTTAATGACTCTCAGAGGCAGGCTACCAAAGATGCAGGACGTATTGCGGGCTTAAAGGTGGAGAGGATCATCAATGAGCCCACCGCCGCATCCCTTGCTTACGGCCTGGATAAGAAGGGAGACAGAAAGATTGCTGTCTTTGACTTGGGTGGTGGCACCTTCGACATATCTATAATGGAGATCGGCGAGGGGGTCTTTGAAGTCAAGTCCACCAATGGCAATACGCACTTGGGAGGGGAAGACTTTGATCTTCGGATTGTTGAATATCTTGCGGATGAATTCAAAAAGGACCAAGGGATCGATCTCCGCAATGACAAGATGGCCCTTCAGCGACTGAAAGAGGCCGCAGAAAAGGCGAAGATGGAGCTATCCAGTTCCCAAGAGACGGATATCAATTTGCCTTTTGTCACTGCAGATGCCAGTGGCCCCAAACACCTCAACATCAAATTGACCAGGGCCAAGTTGGAGGCTATGGTCGATGACCTGATTGAAAAAGTGGTGAGTCCGTGCAACACAGCCATCAAAGACGCGGGGATGAAACAGAGTGACATTGAAGAGGTCATCCTTGTGGGGGGAATGACCAGGATGCCGAAGGTTCAGGCCAAGGTCCAAGAGATTTTTGGCAAGGAGCCAAGCAAAGGCGTAAACCCGGACGAGGTTGTGGCTATTGGTGCTGGCATTCAGGGCGGCGTTCTGAAGGGTGAGGTAAAGGATGTGTTGCTTCTGGATGTGACCCCCCTCTCCCTGGGTATCGAAACCCTCGGCGGTGTTGCCACCAGGCTCATTGAAAAGAACACAACCATACCCACGAAGAAGAGTCAGATCTTTTCAACGGCTGCGGACAACCAGCCTGCTGTAGAAATCCACGTGCTTCAGGGTGAACGTGAAATGGCCGCATATAACAAGACCCTTGGCCGATTCCAACTCGTTGGAATTCCACCCGCGCCCAGGGGTGTACCTCAGATAGAGGTTGCCTTTGATATTGACGCCAATGGCATCGTACATGTATCAGCAAAAGATTTGGGAACAGGCAAGGAACAGTCCATTAAGATAACCGCCTCCAGCGGTCTTTCTGAGGAGGAGATTGAAAACCTTATCAAGGACGCGGAACTTCACGCAGAGGAGGACAAGAACAAGCGGGAGCTGGTGGATGCCCGGAATATGGCAGACTCCTTGATCTATTCCACAGAAAAGTCTATAAAAGAGATTGGGGATAAGGTGGATGAATCCACAAAAGAGGATATCAATAGGGCGATTGAAAACCTGAAAAAAGCCATGGAAGGGGAAGATACTGAAGAGATCAAGCGCCTCGCGGATGAGTTGACTCAGGCATCCCACAAGCTGGCAGAGACCATGTATGCGAAGGCGGCTGAGCAACAGGCCCAGGCCGGGGCGGGTGGCGCTGAATCCACTGCTGAGGCATCAAAGGATGAAGATGTGGTTGATGCAGATTTCGAGGAAGTGAATAAGTGAAATCCAGATTTCATTTAGCAAATATGGCTATCACCGTTGTCATGACGGCGATAGCCTTTTTTTTGGCGGGTTGCCCTCCAAAACCCCCCGTGGGCGTTCGGCCTGAAAGGCCGCCCGTGATGGACGAGCTTTATATGGCTGAACAGGACTTCAAGGCAGGAAATTACGATGAGGCCATTGAAAAATATGAGCTCTATCTAAAAGCCCATCCAAAAGGCGACAAATCGCGACAGGCTTTATACCGATTGGCCACCATATATTACGTGAAACATGCGTATGAAAAGGCCCTTTCCCTCTACAAAAGAGTTGCTGAGGCGTATCCGGCTCATAAAGACTTCCCTATCGTGAAGTATGATATAGCGAACACCTACTATCGTCTTGGGGCCTACGAGCAATCCAGAGATTTGGCCGCAGATTGGCTCCAAAGGTATCCCATGAATCCAATAAAAGGGGAGGTCCTGCTCCTTCTCGGAAAGAGCTTCAAGGCACTCGGATACAACCTCAAAGCCTTCTATTGGTGGCTTAAGGCGAGTGAGGCAGCGAAGGATTCACCAGAGCTGATGAGCGATGTGGTTGATCGAATCATTGGACTCATAAAAGATAGCCCCATGGAGGATTTGCAGGCCATGATAGAGCCTGCGGCGGGGACTGACTACCTACCCCATATCTATTACCAGATGGCAACCATCTACCTGGAAGACAACCAACTGGACAATGCCAAGCTTTCGGCGATGACCCTAGTTCGTTCAACACCAGATCAGTATTGGGTCTCCATTGGACGGCACATTCTTGAAAGGATAGAGGAAGAGCTGTCCGTCAGAATGGGCGTTGTTGGCTGTCTGCTGCCTTTGAGCGGTCCCTTTGCCATCTACGGTCAGGAAGTCTTGAACGGTATCCAATTGGGGATGGGGATATGGACCGAATCCGAAGGATATCAGGGTTTGGAATTGGTTATTAAGGATACTGGAGGGGAAACGGAAAATGCGGTCTTGGCCGTTGAAGAACTGGCCAAGGAAGAGAAAGTCATGGCCATTATCGGCCCCTTAGTCAGCACCCCCACGCTGGCTGCAGCAAGAAAGGCCCAGGAACTTGGCGTTCCCATCATTACCCTGACTCAAAAGGAGGGGGTTACTGATGAGGGGGACATGGTGTTTCGCAATTTCCTGACCCCGTCAAAAGAGATTCAAAGTATCCTAGAGAAAGTGGTGAATGAGCTGGGGCTGAAACGTTTTGCCGTTCTTTATCCAGACAACCCTTACGGTCGCTATTTCATGAATCTTTTCTGGGACCAGGCAGAAGAGCTGGGCGGAACCATCAGGGCCGTGGAATCTTACAAGCCCGAGGAGACAGACTTTGCCGTTCAGATCAAAAAGATGGTGGGACTTTATTATCCGAGACCGGTATTGGTGGTGCAGACTTACATGCAAATCAAAAGCGCGGAATGGGAAAATGAGATTGAAGAGAGACAACCTTCAGATGAAGAGCCAGAGCCCATTGTAGACTTTGACGCCCTTTTTCTTCCGGGTAACCCGGAGCAGGTTGCCCTCATTGCCCCCCAGTTCCCCTTTTATAACATCTTCGATGTTCGCTTGCTGGGGACCAGCCTCTGGCAATCCCCTGAACTCATTAAAACGGCAGGAGATTATCTACAAGGTGCCCTATTCCCTTCTGGCTTCTATACAAAAAGTAATGCAAGCGGAGTCAGAGACTTCGTGGCGCTATACGAAGAGAATTTTGAATCAGAGCCTGGACTGCTAGCTGCCAGTGGGTATGATACGATCAGGTTCGTGAAGAACGTCATGGGAGAGGGCTTGATTAGAACGAGAAGAGACTTCCAGTATAGATTAGCACACTATGAGAGTTTCTATGGTATCACTGGGAAAATATCTTTTGATGAACAAGGAGAAGTGGAAAAGAGTCCCCTCTTATTGACCGTTTCTGGCAAGCGTTTTAAAGAAACGTCCCCTGGTGAATAGGTTTTTTGACAGATCTATCTCCAGTTATAAAATCATTGACCGCAGATAGAGCCGCCTTCCGATGCCTATCAAAATACGAATTCCCGCCTGCCTCGCCTAAATCACCCTATGCTTGCTAAGGTATGCAGGAGGGCGACAGCAAGCTTGAATTGACTAGGAAGCCCGAACGGCATTGGCGGGCAGGTCGAAATTCGAATTTCGAAACAATGTCAAATGATCAAAATTCACCTTCGGACGGGTCCCGGGTTTCAAATGACCGAAACGAGTCAACAGAATTCTTTATTGTTGGTGCAAAAGACGCCGTTTTGAACATTAGAAAATTTGAATTTCAGATTTGTCCTTCGACTTTGCTCAGGATGGTGAGCGGGTCGAACCATTTCGGATTTCGTGCTTCGGGTTTCGAATTTATGGTTGTTTAAGAAGCGCCATGTAAACGGCATAGCCCTTTAAACTCTAACCCCGACTCGGCGGTTTGGATTAACTATCTTTTACCCTATCCTTCTACGACTTCGTCCGTCGTCTCCTGTTCTGTGTCTTTTTTTCTTCTTGCCATCCTGGCAACAAAAATCCCGATCTCATAGAGAAGAATCAGTGGACCGGCCATCATCAACTGAGTAATGACATCAGGTGGCGTCAATATGGCAGCCAGCACAAAAGTCAACAGCAGTGCATATTTACGTTTCTTCTTCAGGAACTCAGGCGTGACAATCCCCATCTTTGAGAGGAAGAATGCCACCACGGGGAGCTCAAAGACGATCCCAAAGGCAAACAGGAG
>JASFEQ010000306.1:0-5582 GCA_050124735.1 Desulfobacteraceae bacterium
GTTACATGAAGGGGATAGTATCTATTTCGATTCGAAAATTCCTCATACCGGGAGGAGTGTGGGCAATAAAAGGGCGAAGATTTTAGCTGTGATGTATTCCTATAAACGCAACCTGAAAATGGACTCAATCGAATCCAGAATCCGTGTGCTAAAGGGATCCACTTGATTTTGGGGGCTCTTGTCACGAACATGATGAAATTGTTATAAAGGCCATAACTAAGCGTCGTTTAGAGCATACTTTTGAAGTGAATTTTATTGGACTTATGGTTTCCATTTTGGAAACTATGTTCGATTAAACGACAGCCTCCACCATCTTTTCCCCTCAAAACTTAATGCTATTTCTGACTTATCCGGTAAAAGTGCGGCAGCAAAAAGGCTTAACTTGGCCAAAATAACAGAGAACCTCAATGGCAAGAGAAGGCGTAGTCCTTTTTAAATCTTTGTGAAGGAGGGCAAAAATAATGAATCTGGCAAAAATAGAGGAGGCCATGTCAACCTATGTTAGACACCAAACCTATCCCTTGGCCATCAAAATGCTGAACAGTGAGGATGATATTCCACAGGATGCAAAGCGGCCCTTGAAAGACTATGGGGCCTCTTTTACCCTCTGCCAGGCCTTGGCTCTGGGTCGCAGGGACGGCTTGACTATTGTTCTGGACAAAGATAGCCAGTCTTGCCCCATAGCGCTGGCGGGATTGGGATTTGTAAGGCCGGAAGAATATCTGAGCGGCAAGTATGCACTGGCTCCCATGAACCAACCCACTGAAGCCCGGGAACAGGCAGCCAAGGCCATGCCCAAATTTCAATTCGGAAAATTCAGATATATTTTGATCTCTCCGATACAATCCGCGAGTTTTGATCCGGACGTGATCATATTTTATGGGAGTGGAGCTCAAGTCATGCGGATGATCCAGGCTGCTGTTTTTGCGTCGGGTGATAGTCTGACATCCAAGTCAACTGGGGCTGGGGGTTGCCTTCTTCCCATTGTGGAACCCATCGTTGAAGGGAAATGCAAATATGCTGTTCCTGGAAATGGGGAACGACGCTTAGGACTGATTGCTGATGGGGAGTTGGCATTCGCTATGCCCAGGAATCGCTTTGAAGAGGTGGTCAGCGGATTGGAGCTTTCCCATGAAGGAAAGCAGACCTATCCCATTAGCCCGGGTTATCTGAAATTAGAGTACAAAATGCCCCCACCTTATGCGGAACTACGGAAAGCATTATTAGAGAACTCCAAATAGTAAGATCTCCCAATAAACAAGGGAAACCCATCAAAGGCTCATAGGTAAGGGTTTCGAATGCCATTCATGGATGGACATTTCTAATATTTAAGGAGGGTGTTTATGTCCGGCATTGAAGAAAACGTCTTGGGAAAACTGATTCAGGAAAAAGGTCGCATTCATGGGGATCGCACATTTTTGTTTTTTAAAGATGAAAAGATCACCTATGAAGAATTGGACCATATTTCCAACCAGTTTGCACACGGGTTTAAAGATCTTGGCATTCAAAAAGATGACAAGGTTGCCATTATGATGAAAAATCATCCTAATTTTCTGCATGTATGGTTTGGTTCTTCCAAACTGGGAGCCGTGGAGGTACCCATAAATACAGCTTACAAGGGCAATCTTTTAAAACATATCATCAATAACTCAGAATCAAAACTGCTGATCATTGACAGTGACTTTTTGGAAAGGCTTTTACCCATTAAGGAGGACCTGACAGAACTCAAGCAAATTATTTGCCACGGTGAAATAGACAAAGGTGTTAGTGACTCCCTTCCCACCCCAATATCTGGTATAGAAGATTTTTTCCATTGCTCAGCTGATCCGTTGGAAGTGGATGTCAAGCCTTCAGATCCTGCCGGCATCATCTATACTTCCGGGACCACTGGCCTTTCAAAAGGCGCAGTCGGCTCCCACAACTTTTTCCTGCACACGGCCAGACTTGTATCCAGGCTACGTGATGCTGGCCCCCAGGATATCCTGTATACGTTCCTCCCACTTTTCCATATGAACGCCCAGCTCATGACCTCTGTGGCAGCACTGGTGGCAGATGCCCAGGCCGTGCTGAGCGAGAGGTTCAGTGCATCACGTTTTTGGGACGATATCCGTAAATATGGTGCCACTCAATTTAACTATCTAGGTGCGGTGATGACCATACTATCCAAGCAAGAACCACGGGAAGATGACGCTGACAATCCAGTCAGGATAGCTTTTGGTGCGGCCTGTCCGCCAGACGTTATGGAACTACTGGAACGGCGTTTTGGCTTTATCTGTCTTGAGGGGTTTGGAATGAGCGAGATAGGGCTCGTTGTCCATGATGCCATTGATGACCGCAAAACCGGGGCCTGCGGAAAGGTGCTCGATGACCTGTTTGAGGTGATTCTGGTGGATGATGATGATATGGAGGTGCCGGTGGGAGAAATAGGTGAAATCGTGGTGCGGCCAAAAAAGCCCTACATTATGATGTCGGGATATTACAATATGCCGGATAAAACCTTGGAAGCCTATCGTAACCTCTGGTTCCACTCAGGAGACTATGCCAAAAAAGATGAGGAAGGATACTTCTACTTTGTGGACCGCAAAAAAGATGCCATTCGTCGTCGAGGGGAGAACATCTCTTCTTTTGAGGTGGAGAAGGTTATAAACGAACACCCTAAGATCCTGGAGTCTGCGGTCTTTGCTATCCCTTCGGAACTTGGCGAGGATGATGTGAAGGCCAATATCGTCCTTAAACCAGGCGAGAACCTGCCCCCCGAAGACGTGATTAAGTATTGTAACGAGAGGATGGCATACTTCGCCGTTCCCCGGTATTTGGAGTTTGTTTCCGAACTCCCCAAGACCCCGACCAACCGGGTGGAGAAGTATCGGTTGAGGGAGGCGGGCATTACGGGAAATACCTGGGATCTAGAAAAGGCGGGAATCAAAATCAAGCGCTAGCCTCTATGGATGAAAGATGCGTGTGAAAAAGGCAATGTGAGAAGACGATTCCCAAATCATAAAGGATAGGGAAAGCTTATGAAGAAAAAGATTGTTATCATTGGCACCGTTGATACCAAGGGTGATCAACTGCGGCTCCTCAAGGAGCGGATTGACTCCCGAGGGCATGAGGCCATCCTCATGGATATCAGCATGGGAGCAGGTCCCTCCTATCAAGCAGATATAACCTCCGAAGAAATTGCCGGTTTGGCAGGCAAGGATATAGAAGCAATCAGGGCCTCGAAAGACAGGCTCACCATCACGAACGCCATGAGTGCCGGGGCTCAGCAAAAGGCCTTGGATCTTCTTTCACGGGGGGAACTGGACGGCATTGTATCTCTGGGAGGGTCCACAATTGCCTTGATTGCATCGCAGGTGATGTCCAAATTGCCCTTTGGGATCCCCAAGGTCATTGCTGTTCCTGCTGCTCAGACGGTCTACGTGGCAAGATGGTTTGAAGCCACTGACCTGATTGTGATGCAACTTATTATGGAAATTGCTGGTATGAATGACCTCATCAGGAATGCCATTTCGCAGGTGGCTGGGGCGATCTCGGGGATGGTGGAGGAAGCCTCTGATCACACATCTTTGAAACTCCCTTATCCTTCTGTGGCGATGACTGAACTGGGATTTTCAGATCAATGCGCCAAGTATGTGGAGCAGCTTCTAGAAGAAAAAGGATACCACGTATATCCCTTCCATGCCCAGGGCATCAGTGATCGAGCCATGGATCGGCTCATATCCCAGGGCTTCTTTGACGGCGTCATAGAGATCGTTCCCGCTGGGCTCATCGAAGAAAGGTTCAAGGGTAATCGGCCTGCCGGTATGGCAAGACTTGATGCTGCCGGTGAAAGGGGCATCCCGCAAGTATGGGCCCCCTGCTGCTTTAACATTACAGGTGCGGGACCCACTCGTACCAACAGGGAGAAGTATCTTGCAACGGGAAAGGTCCTTGAAATTGACGAAATGAGGGCCATGGCCCGATTTCCGGTGGATGAAATGAAAATCGGGGCCAAGCTCTATGCGGACAAAATAAACAAGGTCCAGGGTCCCATAAAGCTGGTGGTCCCCTTGAGAGGCTGGTCCTCTTTAGACAGAGAAGGGAGCGTTCTTTATGACCCCGATGAGGACCAGATTTTCATAGATGAATTGAAAAAGAATCTCAGGGTTCCACTTGACATAGAGGTGGTAGATTGTAACTTGGAAGATTTCCCTACGGCCCAGGCGTTGGTCAACAGCCTAGATAGATTCATCAAGGAGAAGAAACGATGAAAAAAGAATTTCTAAATGAAAAAATTGAAACAATGGGTCTAGATGAATTACGCCCAATTCAGGAACAAAAATTCTTAAAGCAAATAGATTACGTATGGGAAAAGTCTCAATTCTACCAGAAAAAATTTAAGGATCATGGTGTGGAAAGGAGCGATATCAAGGGACTGAAGGATTTACACAAACTCCCTTTCACCGAAAAAGATGAACTGAGAGAGAGCCAGGAAGAAACCCCCCCTTTGGGATCCCACTGCATCGTTCCCATAAATGACATCATCCGCATCCAATCCTCATCCGGGACCACGGGTGTTCCCACCTTTGTCGGTATCACCCGCCATGATCATCAGGTTTGGACTGATATCACCGCCCGATCCCTTTTCACCAAGAGTGTGAGGCCAGATGATGTGGTAATCCATGCTGTAGGATTAACTTTTTTTGTGGGTGGACTCCCAGTTAAGGATGCCATCGAGCATATTGGTGCGGCCTTTGTTCCCATTGGTACCGGCGCATCTGACCGAGTGGTCATGACCACAAAGAAATTAGGGGGCAATGTGCTGCACTGCACCCCATCCTATGCCCAGTATTTTGCTGATTACGTGAGGAAAAACCATAACATGGAACCCTCGGAACTCGGTTTCGAAAAACTGGTGGTTGGGGCAGAACCGGGAGGGGGAGTCCCCGCCATAAAAAAACGACTTCAAACAGACTATCAATGCCTAATCAGCGAAGGCATGGGCAATTCAGACGCCGCGCCCATCATCTTCGGGGAATGTCCTGCGCAACAAGGCATGCACTTCTGCGCCCAGGAATATATATTCCCTGAACTTATCGATCCGGACTCTGGCCATGGTATGGAAATGAATGATGGGGCCGAAGGAGAGTTGGTTTACACCTTGATCGATCGGGAGTGTTGCCCGGTTGTCAGGTTTAGGACTCGGGACAGGATCACCGTTTTTGCAGGCCCTTGTGAGTGCGGCCGCACCAGCTTTCGCATAAGATGTATCGGTCGGACCGACGATATGCTTATTCTACTCGGTGTTAACGTCTTTCCCTCAGCTATCAAGGACGTCCTCACATCCTTCCGTCCACGAGTCACGGGTGACATGCTCATCCTGCTGGACAAACCGGGACCTACTGTGGCGCCCCCACTAAAAATCCAGGTGGAGTATTCACCCGGTGAAAAGGACCTTGAGACCCTGAAAAAGGACTTAGAAGGGATACTGAGAGACAAGTTGGTATTTAAGGCTGATGTGGAACTGGTATCCGAAGGCACACTTCCCCGATTTGAGATGAAGGCCAATTACATAAGGAAACTCTATGAAGAATAGGCCGATA
>JASFEQ010000307.1:0-5571 GCA_050124735.1 Desulfobacteraceae bacterium
CCGTAGTAGGCTCGTCCAGAATGAGTACCTCAACCCCTAAAGCCAGGAGCCTCAAGAGCTCAAGCTGCTGTCTTTCACCCACCGTCAGTTCGCATACTCGCCCGTCCGGATTCACGTGAAAGTCCATAGCCTTGGCCAATTCCAGCAATTGCCGGCGATGAAGGGCCTCTTTGGCGGAAAATCCCCGGCAGCGTCCCACCATAAAGTTTTCCAGGACGGTAAGTGGAGGAAAGTCCAGGGGATCTTGATAGAGCATGCCTATGCCGAGGCTGGTCGCCTGAGAAGGCCCCCCATATTCCACTGGCAGGTCGTTTAGTGCAATCGTGCCCTCGCTCTTGCGCACATATCCGGCCAGGATTTTCATAAGGGTGCTTTTGCCGGCCCCATTTTCGCCCAGGATGCCATGGATGGATCCTTCGGCGATCTCCAGGTGGATGCCGTCATTGGCATGCACGTCTTTGTAGTACTTGTGGATATTGTGGAGTGCGATTCGCATGACGACCCGTAAAAAATCTTCTCACATGGCTCAAATAGCACAAAAAAAGAATGCTGGATACCTGGGCTTGGATCGCTCCAATATCAAGCATCCAGCATGAAAGATGTGCACGCTTTTTGGCAGGAGCCAAGAAGGCTCATTTGGCTTTGCTCTGACCCGTCATCCCCTTGAGGAGTTGTTCCATATACCAGATCTCAGCGTCTGTGGCGTTTTGCCCCGCTTTGACGAAAACAGACCCATCCTGATAGAAAAGCGGCCCGTTAAAGAGCTTTGCCTTTCCTGAGGCAAGCTCCCCGATGAAACGATCCAGGGCCCTCTGGGCTGGCGTGGAAAGGGCCTGCCCTCGCAGGAATCCCACATGACTGGTATCTGGATTGTTGATATTTGCCCAATCCGGTCCTAGCCAAAGCCATTCCTGCTTCCACGCACCCTTTATGATCGCCTTCACAAAATGCACATACCCGGGGCCCCAGTTGAAGTAGGGCACACCAAGGCAGACCTCAGGACCTCCTGAACAGGCCCCTTTGTAATCATAGGGGATGGCCCAGACTTCCTTTCCCCCCTGCCTCTTCTGCCGGGCCACCACCAGGGCCTCTGTGGTATCGATACCGGAGATGACCACGTCATGGCCTGTATTGTAGAAATTGTGGGCCACCTGGGTGGGATCTGCCGTGACGCCCGGGATGTTGAACCAGAACCCGATCCATTTCACGTCGTACTTGAGATCCATGGGATTTTCGCGAAGCACCTTTTCCCATGCATAGCGGGCACCCAAGTAGCTTGCCGCGGCCAACCGTCTTGTCTCTTCATTGATTAGGGGACCCAGATAGCCGATTTTTCCCGTTTTGGTCGTCAGTGCAGCCACAAAACCGGCCATCATCTTGCCGTATTCCATGCGCCCCATGATGTTGGAGAGGTTTCCTGGCGCCTTGCCGGTCAGCACATCGTCGCCTGAGACATGAATAAAATAGGTCTTGGGATGCATCCGGGCCGCCTCCCTCGTCCCATCTTTCATATCGTCGGAGTTGGCAATGATGAGTTCTGCCCCTTTCGCCACCAGGTCGTCCACCAGTTGAGGAACGGTGATCCCTGGCCTGTCAGCCGGATTCACCTTGTCGATGTAAATCATCCTAGCACCCGGGACCTGCTCCTCCACATACTTGCCAGCATCGTAGTGGGCCTGGCTCCACCCGTGATCATTGTAAGGCCCCACCAGGAGAAGGCCAAAGATAAATGGTTTGTCTGCTGCCCCTGCCCCGACAGGGGTGCCCAGAGCCATTGAAAGGGAGACCAGCACCACAAAAAGGCCTCCCAAAGATTTCCTCCACATAGGCTTTCCTCCTTCCTCAGACGGTTTCTGAAGCGCCTTGTCGCCTTCCACCTTCCGTCCTTCCTAAGACCGCATATAGTGGAAATGCGCCTATGTGTCAAGGAGGCACCAAAACAGGAAAGGCCACGTCAGGAGCGGGTTAGCACTTGGCCTTCATCCCTATTTTGGCTTGATGATCTGTCCAGTTTCTGAAAAGTAGTCCTTATAGACCCCACCAAACCTCTTGCAGACGGCCCTGAGCAGAGGCTCCGCTTCCTCTGGCTGAACAGGCTTTCTTACGACCACATAATATGAATCATTGGCTCGACTCCACCCCAGCTTCTGAAGTTCAAAGCCATGCATCCCCAAAAACTCGCCCGACCGCCGCGCCTTATCTTCAGACACGAAATATAGTGAATATTCCATCGTTCCACCCACCTTCTCGTTGATTGATCTGAGAGACCTACCCCCCCTAAAGGCTACTCTCCGTCATACTCCTGGTAAATAAGATGCCCGCAGGCCTTGCAATGGGAGGCATCCCTGTCATGGTAACGGAGACCGCACCCCGGGCAGACGATCTCCGCTTTTGAGGCCATGTATACCCACTCCTTGACAACGCGACTGACCTGCCAGGGTATGATGATGATGCCTGAAAGTATCATGAGGACGGTGACCCACTTGCCTGCATCTGACCGGGGCGTGATGTCACCGAATCCCACGGTCGTTAAGGCAACCACTGTGAAATAAAATGCGTCGCCGAAGTTTTTGACGTTCGTGTTTGTACCGCTCTCCACATAGAAAAACAGTCCAGAAGAAATAAAAAAAATCATGAATATGGTCAGAACCAGCCTCACCACTTTCAGCAGCGGCACGGTAATGCTACCGAAGAAGAAATCAGGGTCTGCAGTAAATCTCAGAAATCTGAAGATCCTGAACACCCTGAAGATCCTGATTAGCTTCACAAAGCCAAAATCGAGCGTGATGCCGAACACAGGAAGAACGAGCAGCGCAAGCGTGGGTAGAATGGCTATAAGATCAATGATGCTGTATACATCCACCAACTGCTTGAGTCTGCTTTTAGCGCCATAAAGCCTTGCCGAGTACTCAATGATGAAAAACAGGACAATGATAACCTCTGCCTTCCACAAAAAGGCCTCGGTTGCCGCGGAAACAGGATAGGTGTCAATGACGAAAAGGGCGCAAATGAAAAGGTTCAGGATGATGATGAACGCATCAATCAGCTTGCCCAATGGTGTCTTGCAGTCAATCAAATAAAATTGAATGGTTTCCCTGAAGCTGTGAGGCATACTTCCACCCTTATTGTATCCGCTTTTCTCAAAAAATGACGATGCGCTCGGCCAGGAACAACAGAGTTGATCCCTACGCCTAATCGTAAAACGTCACCCCTCGCGTGATGAATAAAGACGTACTATAGGTGTGGCTGGGGTTTGGATATCTTGGATGTGAATGTCACAGGCTCCCTGCAGAACGGCCAGGTTCCGGCGGGAGATAGGTGTGCGTCTTTTTGGGGCGTTTCTCCCTAGGGATAACACGAAGAAGAGATAGATATATGATAGGGGAATACTTTCAAAAAGTCAAGTGTTTTAAACCACTTCCACAAAGAAAAGAAGGCCAGGACGTCCCGTGCTACCGGTCCACGATGCCCACATTTCCCTTTAGAATAATTCCCCTGAATAGTATAATATTCAGTATTGGAAAGGGGGTGATACAATGGCCGAGTGCTATGTTTGTGAAAAACCCATCGAGGGTGGGGAAGAGATCGCGAAAATGCAATCTGAAATAGAAGCGCCGTCAGATGAGATCGAAGAAAAGCACATAACCGTTAAAATTGAATTTTTTGATACCCAATCGAATCCCATTGTCCTCTGCAAAAACTGCGTTGTCTCCGTCGTCACTCACTATATGCTCGAATACCATGATGCGGCCTGAGCATGACCTACTCATTCCGCCTGAAAGAAAAGCACCTTTATAGTTGGCAAGGGCAGCGTTTTTTACATCCGCCTTGTCCCTGTTCCAAGGAAATCTCTGAAACAGGCCCCTGAATACTTCGATCTGTTCCACCCCATTTTTATTCTGTGTCGTAGATATGAATATGTTCTATGCCGGGCTTGAGATAAAAGGTGCTCATCTTAACCTTTTTTTCCATTTGGGAAAAACTAATCACGATTTTCCTCTCGCAGGGCACCCGATCTAGGCTCTTCACATCCCCCAGTTCCACAGCAGGATTACTGCAAAAGGCAACCTCCAGCTGTTGATCATCTTTCATTCCCACAATGTCCACTGGCCCCTCTGGGAAGCGAGGATTGTGAAACGCGGGGATGGGTTGAAACCCTTGCTCCTTCAAATATTGGTACAGGATGCAACGGATGGTCTCTTTGATCACGAGATCGGACAGGTGGCCTTCGGGAATCCCGCCAAGGGCTTCCAATATCCTCTTCTTGATTTCCTCTTTCACAATACGCTCCTATACTTGTTTCTCACTTATGCGTGTCTTGCTCAAATCCTTTTTACCCGGTTCACAAAGGTATCATTACCCACCAAGCTTACCCCTGTTGCTTTGCAGCTATGGAATCAACTCTCAAAATCAATGACCTATTTCCCATTTGTCCAATTGGGGTCTAAGCGTTTCCAGACATCACGCGCAAAGGCAGGTCCCCCTAAGGCCACCTCCCATCAAGAAAGGGCCTGTTGGGACAAAAGTGAATACTTTTTGCCCAGATCTCCCTGAGGCAACCTCAAGAATAGAGGTCAGGGGATTGAAGCGCTTTTATGAGTCATTGAGATGATATTCAAAGGTGGGCGGAAGTCAACAAGAATTGCACCATACCTCAAGCCTCGACAACGGTGTGGTTCAGGATAAACTCTTTCAGCTTAAGGATCTGCATTTGGGTAAGCTCTCCGAATTGCACGCCGCATCGCCGCATTTTTTGGGAGCCAGGTGATAATCTCTCTGGAATCCCTTCATCTGAGACGGTTTGAAACGGCACCTTGTCCAGATGAAAACCATCGCCTATCAGGAAGATGTCCAGTTCAGAAGATGCATCCTCCTGGCTACCCGAAATCATGTAACGAAAGGCGAGTCCCCCTCGGCTCACGTCTATGATTTGGCCGATTTTGTCATATTGGGGTCTGACGGCAGCATAAGCACCCTCTTCGGCCTGGAATCTCTTATGCCTCCTTCTTTCGACGACTTCAATTCTGCTCGTCAACACTTTCTTCCCCCGATGAAATGGGCCCATGAAAAAAACTTTGTACCTGGCAATCCTTGCTGGAAAAAAGTCCTCTGGATGGGTTCCATATTAGATGTGGAAAATGTAAATCGCAATCAGGGAAAACCTGATTTTTAGCTTCGAAATTCCTGATTTTTTGAAGTAAACAAACAACCCGGGCTCAGAGGATCCGGCTTTGATTACACCCCAAAGAGGCGTGAAGTGAGGGCAGGCCCTTTTTCGAGAGGCCATATCTCAAAAGAGATTCCACTGGGCATCGCCGTGACCCAATATTTGGGGTTCCTGCCCGCCATCGCTCTCGCTCAGGCGAGGCGGGCGGGTGCGCCCCTGAGCTTCTGGGAGTCTGCCACTCACTCTTTAAACCGTCAATATTGGGTCACTTCCCCCTCACAATATAGATATGGCCTCGAGAAAAGGGGCGTGGCCTCACAGGCACAAATGAGTTAGGATCCAGCATCAGGTTAAGGAATGGCCAGTGCGTAGCTGATGCCCCGCAATGCCCTCTCAGCACTGGC
>JASFEQ010000308.1:0-5563 GCA_050124735.1 Desulfobacteraceae bacterium
CAGTGGGCTCCACCTCCATGAGCTCAAAGGGAAGTTCCACGGTTCTTTTCATCACATCCAACAAACTCGAGCCAACGGCCGAAGCAGACATGGGTGAAACCTTTGGATCCGCCAAATCGCCGCTTACTCTGACGGGCACAGCAATAAGCGTGCCCTGAAGGACTCGGCGTACCAAAGGAATCTTCTTAACCACCCAATCTAAGGTTTTGAAAGGGGCCACCAGAATCAGGAGATCAATCTCATTCTTGATGTAATCCACATAACCCTGAGTAATTATTTCCATGGAGGGGCTGTCAATGATGGCCTCATTAAAAATGGCTTTGCCATTTTGGAAGGTTGCCTTGGCTGTTATGGAATTGTATATAAATTCGTCTCTAGTCATGTCAGGGAGTTGCCCCCTCAGCGACTTCGTGACATTGAGATAGGCGAAAGCCCTCTGCAGCGGCACAGAGCGCCTAATTCGCCCATCTCTGGCAGTGAATTCCAGGTCTCCATTGAGAGCCTCAAGCAGTTTATCCCCCTTTCCCCTGGCTTTGATCTTACCGAGTAAGTCAAATCGACCTGTATAATCCGAGCTTTGCCCTGAAATGCAAAGGAGACTAGGGTTTAATTCTTGATCTCTTGAAGCGAAATCAAAATCCAGGGATACGTCCTGTGGGGTAATCTTCACAGAGCCTGGCGTTGCAATGTGGCACAATTTGGCTTGGATGACTTTAACGTCTATTTCATTTTGGGCAAAGGTGATATCTGCATGAAAAGGAAACCAGGTAAAGCGCTCGTAGTTGAGGTATTCTGACTTCAATTTTACGGTTCCCTGTATAGGTAAGTCCCAGGATTCTTTTCCCTGCTCTAATTCATTCTCTTTATCGCCTTCGCCCAAAAGGCCTTCTATATCCGTCCAGCTTATTCCATTGGATTGGAGGTCCATGTCAAAAATCAGACCGGGTGGAGAAAAATCCAGGCTTCCTTTCAAATCCATCTGCTGGCTGCCTGATACGAGAGTGGCCTGCTCCAGGTCCACGTGTCGTTCCTTTGCTTTTAATGAGATCTTATCTATTTCCAGCGGTATCTCTAGCTCCCGTGGAAATATGAGATCTTCCCCCATCAGGTGTCCTTGTGCCGTAGATTTCATGGGGTGATCCAGGGAGATGTACGCCTGAAAATCTCCCTCCAACCAGCCATGAAAGAACCCGCTTTGGACAAATAGATTATTAAGGGTTTCCTTTTTCAAATTACCATTAAATTGGAGATCTAGCTCTCTGCCTTTGAGACGGAATGCCAAGGAAGCCTGCGATACATCATCCTTGATGAACTCCTTGGCTTTTATCTCCTCGGGACTATAAAGAATATCTGTAGAGATACTTGCCCCGCCTGGCACAACCAGATCTGCCTTGAATGATGTCTCGGCATCCTGCTTCCAGCGCAGTTGCCCTTTCGAGATGGAAAAAGGAGCCTGAAGCACAAGTTGGGGTGGCGTCTGAAGAAGGCTTGCGAGCCACCGATTTGATTCAGGCCCTACGACTCCATCCAGGCTGAGATTTATGTTGTTGAGGCCCTTGTAGTAGTCATTTAATGCACCAGAGATCGTCATCGCGGCATCCAGCATACCAACTTGAACGTTTTTGAAAGAAAGCTTTTGGTTCTTAAAGTCTGCACGGCCCTCAAACTTCCCTTGACTGATTTTGACTGGTGCCGGTAATAGGGAAGAGTCTAAGACAGCATTTCTCGTCTCCCAAGAAGTTTTCAACTGCCACTTCTCAGGCTTTAGCAACGGGCCTTTGAGGCTCAACCTTCCAATGTGAACACCTCCTTTCACGGTCTTTATGTTTTCAGCTCGCATCGGAGAGCCTTCCATGGAAACAAGCCATGAGTAGATCTCTTCCAAGAAAAAATCGAATATCCCGGATTTAACCTCCAGGTAAGGGTCTTGATTCAAGGACACGCTCGCAGAAAGCTGGGCAAAAGAGGACTTTCCCATCTTGCCAGTTAAATCCTTTACAGCGATTCTTGTTTCATCAAAAGAGAATTGGCCTCCACTGATGACGATTGGAAAAGGAATCTTCTGGTATTTAGCAGACAAATTGAGTTTCGAGACATCCACACGCACTTTGACCGCTTCCGTGGTTTCACCCAGGACCAATTTCCCCACCGCATTCCCTTTAAGGTCTTCAATTAAGCTCATCTCTTTCTGAAGGGATTTATCGTCAAGCAGGCGCTTCATAATGGGAGGAAGCTCTCTCAGATCCGCCTGCACCCCCATATCCAGATGAAACGAATCATCGTCCGCTAGACCCAATTTTAACTTCCCATCACGGCCCCAAGAGTTTCCCAGTCGTGCTTCAAGATTTTCTCCCTCCAAGATGCCCTTTGAAATAACAACATTCCCTCTCGCATCCTCCAGATCCAACTCCACGTCGGGGACCATGATTTTGCCTTCGACTATATGGCCTTTGATAAGGATATTTTTCATGTCTCCCAATTGATCATACGTGCTGCCTTCAGATTTGAGAGTGATAAGGGGGACCTTCCCGCCCCTCACAATCCCGAAAATCTCCTGAACGTCTGGGACGTCACCTGCCAATGCGAGTGCCACTTCACGAACGGTCGGCACATCCACATCCCGGCCCTCCAGTTCCATTTTGACACTTTGCGTATGTCGGCCCGATAGAAAGCCTCCCGATAAATTGACCTTTGGATATTCCAGATTCAGCTCAGCGAGGGAAAAAGCGATTTCATTCTCATCCAAGCTGAAAAGGCTTTTCAGGCTCTTGCCCTTTATGGCCACTTTTTTATTTCCATTTTGAAAGGATAAGAAAGGGATAGAGCCTTGGATTTCAGCTTGCAGGTTATTCAGTCCATTCACATTGAGATCAACGCTCATATTCATGGAGGAATCTGCGAGCTTTAGAGGAGAATCTTCGGAAAGTTGACTTATTAGCCTGTGGGGTTGGAAGTTGTTTAACTCAATGTGTGCCTTACCTTTGTAATCAGTCGCATTGAGGGTTGATTTAACCCCCATCTTATTCCACAAATTAGAGGTGGATGAGATCTGAATTTTGAATCCTTCTGGCGGAAGCACAACGCTCGCAGTAATGTCCTTGAAAGAAAAGAGAGATTCATCTTCCTGAGATAAATCTAATTTACCATTCTCGATTTCAACTTCCAGGTTTGGCACTTCTAATATCAGGGGAACCAGGATCTGTGAAGAGAGGGCTGGGATATCGAGCGAAGTTTCGGGAAGTTCTTTCTCAGGCTTTTTCGTCGCTTTCTTGGGGAGCGCAACCTTGAATTCTGGTGATTTGAGCGTAACCTCTTCTAACTGTATTTTGCCCCTTAAGAGAGGAAGGAATTGTAAATAGACGCCCAAGGTGTCCAGAGACCCGCTCACTTTTCCTGGGATGGAAAGACTCACCTGGTTTATTACCACATGGGGATATGGAAAAAATGAGAGTCCAATCTTGTGGCATTTTACTTCACCTCCCACCTTTTCGGAAGCAGTGGCCAGGATCTTTCCTTTTATGGATTCAAGATTGATGAGCTTTGGAACGATGATCTGGAAAGCCAATAGAATGGCGAGTAAGGCGCCAACACTTATTATGACAATGCGAAATATTTTTTTGCGCTTGGTCATGAAGGGCTGATGGTCCTACCCTACTTACCCTTTTCGGGAAGGGGCTTGATGGTTTCAGCGATTTCCTGACTGAGTTGTTCAACAGTCCTGCTCAGGGCCGCTACCATCGCTTCATAGCTATTGCCTTCGGCAGGCTTCGAAATACTGGACCTCCGTACAGACTTTAACGTCTTTTTTTCACCGCCCTCCAAAACGGTCCAGCGCGCGATCAACGTGGCATTTTTACCAAGCTCACCGTCGAATCGGGAAACCTCCACCTTCACCTGGTAGTCTACGGGAATCGCCTTCCCCCATGGGAAGACGAAGACGTAATCCGTGGAAAGGAGAATGGAGAGATTCTCCGTCAGGACCCGGGAAAAGTCCTCCCTGAGAGACCCCGCCCAGTGATCAAACTCTCCGATTTGAAGGGCATTGCGACTGGTACGGGTCACAATCTCAGGACGGTCCAGGTGGTCTGGAAACTTAATGGGACCGATCCCAATGGCCACTGCTTTGCCAGGCGGCTTTGTTGCTTCATCCAAGCTCACAACGGAGCTCAATTTGTAAAACCTGGCGTTTTCAGAGGTCCCTCTGCATCCTGCAAGAAGCATCACAGAAAGAGCAAATGTGACCAGTGTAAGTCTGAAGATATGCGAATTTAGCATCTTATTTCCCTCCACCTTCGCCTTTCCCCGAGAGCAAGGACTCCGGGTGTCGCTTAAGGTAATCGGCCAGCTGACGAATAGACCGGGCCATGGCAGAAATCTCTCTCAGAGCATTGTTCAGTTCGTACATGGTCGGGGAATCCTCTGACAGATCGGCTTCCGCCACGGCAAGGGTCTTCCGCGCCTGCTTCAAGGCTAAAATGGCCTCTTTCATGGCCTCTTCTATCCCCGACATGATCGGATCTGTCTGGCTATCCAAATCCCTGGCAAGCTTCCCAAAGTCTTTCACCGTCTCATTCACATTGGATAGCACCGGTTCCACCTGGCTATCCACGTCACGCGCGAGCTTGCCATAGTCTTTCACGGCGGTATCGATACTGGTTGCCAAAGGTTCAATCTGGCTGTCAATGTTTCCTATGAGTTTTCGGGCCTCTTCCAAAGCCAAATGCAAGGAAGTTACGCTCCCCTTCAAGTCGGGCGAATTCACAACTTTTTCAATGCCATTAATGGCGGACATCAATCGGTTGAAAAGTTCCTCAAGGGGAAGATCCCGAAAGGTCTTGGAGAGCGTTTCAAGGGGCGTGGGAATCGTAGGAATCTCCGAGTACTCCGTGTCAATTCCCACCAATCTGACCGGTGTGTCAGGATAGTAATCGAGTCCGATCATTAACTGGCCTGTTACAAAGCTTTGTTGCTGGAGCTGGGCTCTCAGGCCGCGCTCAATCAGTAATGGAAGGTTTTCATAAGGATCCGACGCCCTCTTTCCGCGTACAACCTTAAACTTTTTAGGATGTATTTCTATGGTCACTGGGATTTGCGCTGTCTGCTCCTCTGCATCGGCTTCTATGGTGATGTCGATTACCGAACCCACTTGGACACCTTGGAAGAGGACCGGGGCGCCAACGTTCAGACCCTTCAGAGAACCCCGAAAATAAAGCACATATTTGCTGCTTTGTTGAAAAAATTTGCCAGAACCAAAGATGATAACACCGGCCACAATCAGAGCCACCGCGCCCACCACAAAACCACCAATCAAGGTCTTACTCGTCTGCTTAGCCATGATCTATGCATCTCCGTTGGACATTATTGCCTGCATGCTTCACTAGACCAAAATCTCGCAAGGTTCGCAAAATTTCATTGCGAGGACCCCACACTTGATGCGGGGGACGAAGCAATCTCAAAAGCGTCAGGATTGCCGCGCCCTTCTTGCTCGCAATGACCGTTTAAACAAGATTGCCTCGTTTGCATGGGTTGAAGAGTTCAGGGATCGTCAATCGACAATCGTCAA
>JASFEQ010000309.1:0-5546 GCA_050124735.1 Desulfobacteraceae bacterium
TACAGCCATAAGCCTTGAATTCGCCGCAGATGGAAAACTGCGTGGCTCTGGAGGCTGCAACAGGTATTTTGCTGCATATGAAATTGGGCCCGGTGATTCTTTGAAAATTAAGAGTATCGGATCCACCCGAATGGCGTGCCCTCAAGAATTTATGGATCAGGAAATGAGATATTTTGAAGCTTTACAGAGAGTATCCGCATTCAGGGTGCAGAATAATCTCTTACAACTCTTTTATGAAAATGGCCGGCGGGTCCTTAATTTCATCCCTGCACCACCCCAGTAGGGCTGGCATCCGGAAAAAAGATAAAGCATAGAGCTATTGAACCGACGGGGGCCTCATGCCTGGGGAACCTACCCCCTGCTTGACGCCCTTTTATTGTTTGGATCAAGGGAAAGGAAGGTTCCATGGTTGAAAAGAAACGTTATCTAGCCATCCTTTTGGGCCTATTTCTTCTGGTTGGGCTTTACATCACCAGCCTTTACAGCTTCCTCCTGTTTCACAGCCTTGCTGAGATATTCAGCATCGTTGTGGCCTGCGGCATTTTCATGCTTGCCTGGAATTCCCGTCATTTTTTGGATAACAATTATCTCCTCTTTATCGGTATCGCATATCTCTTTATAGGCGGCCTGGATCTCATCCACACCCTTGCTTACAAGGGGATGGGTGTATTTCATGGATATAATGCAAACCTACCCACCCAACTCTGGATTGCAGCTCGATATATGGAAAGCCTCTCTCTGCTCAGCGCTTCCTTTTTTGTTGGCCGTCATCTCAGAAAGAATATGGTACTTCTCGGCTACGCTTTGGCCGCCGCTCTTCTACTGGTGTTTATTTTTCATTGGAACCTCTTCCCCATCTGCTACATTGATGGTGTGGGACTGACCCCTTTTAAAAAGTTCAGCGAGTACATGATCTCACTTATTTTGATCGCCTCCATCGTCATGTTGTGGAAAAAGCGTTCAGAATTTGATACGGACGTTTTAAGACTGCTTATTGTATCCATCTTATTGACCGTAGCCTCAGAGTTGGCTTTCACCTTTTATATTCATGTCTATGATTTTTCCAATCTGGTGGGTCACTATCTCAAAATCATTTCTTATTATCTCATATACAGAGCTATCATCGAAACAGGTCTGGCGAGGCCTTACACCTTGCTCTTTCGGAACCTGAAAAATAGTGAGACAGCGCTTCGAGAGAGCGAAGAAAGATATCGCCGACTGGTTGAACTCTCATTTGACGCCATCGGGATTCACTCAGGTGGGAAGATTGTCTTCTTAAATCCCACCGCAGCAAAACTTCTGGGCGCGACAGACCCTGAACAGATCCTGGGGAAATCGATCCTTGATTTGGTTCATCCCGATGACCGGACCACCGTCTCAGACAGAGTCCGACAGGTTCTGGGAGAGGGTAAACCCGTCCCTCCCGTTGAAGAAAAGTTAATCCGGCTTGACGGGGTGCCCATTGATGTGGAAGTCCTGGGCCTTCCTATCACCTATCAGGATCAACCAGCCGTGCAAGTCGTCTTTCGAGACATCACGGAGCGCAAGAAGACAGAGGCTCAAATCATCCGTGCCAAGCGGGAATGGGAGCTGACCTTCGACGCCGTACCCGATCTCATCATGATAATTGACAAAAGACACCGAATCCTACGAGCAAACAGGGCGACGGCGGAGAGGCTGGGTGTGAGACTCGACGAACTTGTGGGCCTAAACTGCTACCAAGCTTTCCACGGAACCGAGGAACCGCCCGAGTTCTGCCCTCACAGACAATTACTGGCGAACGGACTAGAGCATACCGCCGAGGTGCATGAAGACCGTTTAGGAGGTGACTTCCTCGTGTCCGTGTCTCCCCTTTGTGATCCAGACGGCACCATAACAGGGAGCGTCCATGTGGCTCGCGATATCACTAAGCGCAAGCAGACTGAGGAGGCGTTAAAAACCGCCCATGATGGGCTCGAAAGGCGGGTAAAGGAAAGAACCGCTGAGCTGGGTCGTGTCTCTTCTGAGCTCCTCAGCGCTCAGGAAGACGAAAGAAAGAGAATCGCCCGAGAACTGCATGACAGCGTGGGACAGTCGTTGGCAGCCATAAAATTTAAGCTGGAAAACACCCTCGATCAGGTACGTCAAGGTCAACCAGATATGGGCATTGAATCCTTGGAAGCCCTCGTACCTTTTCTTCAAGAGCTCTCTGACGAGGTCAGACGGATTCACACAGATCTGCGCCCCTCCCTTCTGGATGATCTGGGGATCGTGTTGACCATCTCCTGGTTTTGTCGTGAATTTGAAAGCCTCTATTCAGATATCCGGATTGAAAAAGCCATTGACATTGAGGAGGAAGAGGTCCCTGACCGCTTCAAGATCGTTATTTTCAGAGTGTTGCAGGAAGCCCTAAACAATGTGGCCAAACACAGCAAGGCGAAACTTGTCCGTGTCTTCCTGAGAGGAACAGATGGCCATATTGAATTGATTGTTAAAGACGAGGGGCAAGGCTTTGATGTGGAAGAGCAGCGATCAGAGAAGGAATTGAGTGCTGGATTTGGCCTTACCAGCATGAAGGAACGAACCGAACTCTCCGGCGGCTCTTTTTCAGTGGAATCCAGCAAGGGTAGAGGGACCAGTGTCCGAGCAAGTTGGCCCGTTAAGGAATAACCCCTGTAAAAGCAAGTATCACCGAAAATTCCTGGCGCTCTCGCTCGGGTGATGCGAGCGGGCGTGTGCGTTCAAACATAGCGAGATGAAGAAAACACTCATTTTGAAAAATAAGCGCTCTGAGATCCGTATACTGGCTGATGCGGTGATGGATTTTGGCAGGGAAAATGATTTGCCCCAAGACGCCCTGAGCGAAATAAGACTGGCACTCGAAGAGATGTTTTCAAATATTGTCTCTTATGGTTTTGAGGATGAGCGCGATCATGATATCGAGATGGACATAGAGTTAAGCGCTGATGTGTTGACCATGAAAATCCGGGACGATGGCAGACCCTTCAATCCTACAGGATACTCCAATCCTAATTTGGGGAAACCCCTTGAGGAAAGGGAAGTGGGCGGCTTGGGCATACACCTGGTCCGCCATGTCATTGACCAATGGGAATACAAATCAGGACAGGGAAAGAACATTCTCACAATGAAAAAGCGAATAAGAAAGTCCGTGCCCTGATTTTCCAAGAAAAGCACGAAAAGGAGTTGAGAAGCTCCTTATTATGCGATATTAAGAGGGATCTCTTTGTTTGCCTTAGAAAGGAGGCCGTATGTCACTCAAAGTAACAGCAAAAGAACAGAGGGTTGGGGTCTTCGTCATATCCCCTGTGGGCTCCATCGATTCTGATACCTTCAGTATTTTAGAGGACAGGGTAGACCTTATTCTGGACAGTTCGCCGTCTGAAATTGTATTTGATATGAGATCCGTAGATTATATCAGCAGTGCGGGAATACGTGTCATACTGAAGGCAAGAAAAGCCCTGAAAAAAAATGAGGGCAACGTTATCCTTGTACATCTCCAGCCACAGGTAAAGAAGGTCTTTGAAATCATAAAAGCCTTGCCAACCATGACTGTTTTTACCAGCATCGAGGAGTTGGATGATTATCTAGATAAGATGCAGAGAAAGGTTAAAGAAGAATAAAACGCCTATGAAAGCTTGCAATTGAGAAATGAAGGTTTAACTTTTTTAAATTGTTGTAATATTACAATGGCACAGTAATGGAAGAAAGGAGAGTTAGAATGAAGAGAGCAAGTGTGGTGATTTTTTTGGTCCTGGCGTTGGGTCTTATGTCCGCATGCGCCGGCATCATGGGACCTCCTGTCATCAATCGGATCCAACAAAAGGGAGAACTCGTAGTAGGGACAACCGGGAGTATGCCCCCTTTTAACATGACAACCAAGGAGGGTAAAATCATTGGGTTTGAGCCAGATCTGGCCCAATATCTGGCCAGTGCCATGGATGTAAAGCTCAGGCTTGAAACCATGCCCTTTGCCGAACTGCTTCCCGCCCTCGAAGCGGGTAAAGTGGACATGGTGATGTCCAGTATGACCATGCTCACTGAACGAAACATGAAGGTGGCCTTCGTGGGTCCTTATTTTATTTCGGGCAAGTCTTTGCTGACTAAAACGCGAACCTTCCTGTCCGTGGAAGACCCCAGCGAGATCAATAGTCCTGCCACGACCCTGGTCGCATTGGAAGGATCTACCAGCCAGCTCTTTGTGGAGGGATTGATTCCCAAGGCCACGCTTGTAAGGGCCAAAGATTATGATGAGGCCGTGCAGATGGTGGTCCAGGGTAAAGCCCAGGCCATGGTCGCAGACTATCCCATTTGTGTGATCTCCGTCTTCAGATACCCAGACGCAGAGCTAGCCACCCTGCTCACCCCTTTGACCTATGAGCCCATCGGCATCGCACTGCCTGCCAACGACTCTCTCCTAATCAACCTGGTAGAGAATTTTCTGGGAGCCTTTGAGGGCAGTGGCGAGCTGGAGGAGTTGAGGGAGCGCTGGTTTGAGAACGGGGCCTGGTTAAGAAAGCTGCCCTAGTCCAGATAATCGGCGAATCTTCCCCGGCACCCCTACTTGAGACGTCATCCATATTTTTCCTATACTGTGAACTATAAACGACTATTTTTGTCACCACCCTGGAATTAACTATGCGTATCAGACCCGTTTTCTGCATCGCCTTTTTACCCTCACTTCTGTTTGCCTTTATGGCCACAGTTTCCGCCGGGCTGATGGGTTGCTCATCCCACGTTCTTGTCCCCCAAGCTGGTGCCGAGGTCAAAAGGGCGGACATGAAAATGGTGGAGAAGTGTAAATATCTCGATGAAGTGAAAGGGTGTGACTATGAGCGTTACACCACGGATTGGCGGCGCGCTGATAAGTATCGGGAACTTCAGATTATGAATGCAAGATATGAAGCCTTGCAGAAGCCAGGGGCATTGGGTGCAACGCACATTGTATGGACTGGAGAGACCATTGAGGAGAGGCCTTTCGCCCATGGCATCGCTTACGACTGCAGCAAATCTGCCAAGTGATTTGAGCGCTGCCCGTTTTTGGCCTTGACAGGCAGGGCAGCTTGCTTATATTATCTCCTAGATCAGAAATTTGTTGTCAGGTTAACTGTCGGAATATAAATCGTTAGACTAGGGGTCGTGGGTTTCAAACCCACCGTCCATTCAAATTTAGACCTTTTACTAAATTTAGGTAAGACTTGGAACCCCTGCCTGGTCAACTCACAGGTAGGGATTTTTTTGTTTGTAAGGAGGCGTTGGATGTCACTGTCGGGTCTGATTAGGGGTATGTTGCTTTTCATCTTATTTCTCTCTGTGACTCCAGCCCGGGCGTTAGAGCGAATGGTAGTCGCTGATTTTTCCTCCGGTGTGGATGCCAAGGGGGTTCCGCTGGGTTGGCAACTCAAAGAGAAATCAGGCAAGGCAGACTTTGCCGTTATAAAGGACGGTCATATCCACGCCGTACAGCTGCGGAGCGTGGACAGTTCATTTGCCTTCCAAAAATCGGTAAAAGTGAATACACAACAATATCCCATGCTTTCCTGGAAATG
>JASFEQ010000310.1:0-5544 GCA_050124735.1 Desulfobacteraceae bacterium
CGAGGATTGTTCGCAAACTGGCTGATGATGATAAGGTGCTGGCGATTCTGGGGCCGTTCTCCAGTTCCGAGTGTGAGGTGGCCTTTCCAGTGGGAAACAAGTTGGGTTTGGCCATGATCTCACAGGCCTCTTCCAAACCGGGATTGGCCAAAAAACACAGGCCCTATGCCTTCCGAAATACCATCGATGAAATCGTATTGGGAAAGGTGGCCGTAAAGGCCTTCATAAAGCAGTACAATGTGAAGAGGGTGGCTGTGGTCCACGATATTAAGGATGCCATTGGTCTCATTTTGGGCTCCAAGGTACTACCCATGGTCTTCAAGAAAATGGGTGTTACCATCGTAAATGAGGGGAACTATATTACTTTCCAGATCAAGGACTTCGACTTTGGGCCTCAGGTGACCAAACTGAAGGGCATGGATTTTGACGGCATCGCCTTCGGCGGGCTCTACTTCGATGCGGTCACCTTTTCCAAAGAACTCCGTCGCCAGGGACTGAAGCAACCCCTTGTGGGAGGGAGCCCCTTTATCAACGAGTATTTTCCCAAGAGGGGTGGAAAAGATGCTGAGGGGACTTTTGCCCCCTGTACCTTCCATCACTCCATTGCCCCGACACGTTTCGTGGAGGAGTTCACTAAGAGGGCAAAAGCGAAGAAGTTTGATCCTCCCGAACCGGTTATGTACGATAACAACGTGTACGACGCCATCTACTTCATCAAATACGCGATCGAGAAGATGGGAGTCACCAACAAGCCTGGAGATCTGGCACAGGATCGGGAAAAGATCATGAAGGGCCTGAGCGACATCAAGGATTTCAGGGGCATTGTGGGCCCAGTCGCTTTTAATGCAGCGGGTGATGGAGACAAACCCGTCTTCGTGGCAGAGATAAAAGGCGGTCGCTGGGTGATCAGAAAATAAAAAGAACTTGGGACTACGCCCCAACAGGAGTATTGGCCTGCCCTGGCGCGACGTAACCGGAATATACAATTGAAGATGAAATATTTCGACTGCTGGTTCTGTATTGCGCTGTCCCCACGTGCCCAGGTCTGGGCCAGGGAGTAACGGAGTGTTGGAGTGATGGATTTATTGGAATAAACGAAAGGCTATTTGATCTTTCACTATCCATTACTCCAGTACTCCAAAATTCCATCACTCCAGCATCACAATTACGGTTGAGAACTTCAAAAGTACCCCTGATTTCAAGAGATTTCAAAACTTCTTAAGGAGATGATTTCATGCTTGCTGATAGGATCCTTTCGGTGGAGCGGTCCCCTTTTTACAGTATCATGGAGCTTGCCGCCAAGAGGGGTGACTGCATCTACATGAATTTGGGAGAGCCGGACTTTGTCACACCCAAACATATTGCAGAGGCGGCAAAGAGGGCGCTTGATGAGGGCCACACCCATTACGGGCCCGACCGAGGGGTTCCGGAACTGCGTCAGCTTGTCGTTCAAAAGATAGAAAAAGAGTATGGAACCAAATACGACTGGGAAGATGAGATCTTGATCACAGCGGGCGGCCAGGCAGGCCTCCATATCTCGGTCATGGCCCTGGCAAATCCAGGAGATGAGATCATCATCCTGATCCCCTATTATCCACCCTATCTGGTGAATGCCACATTGGCTGATGCCAAACCCGTCTTTGTGGAGCTGAAGAGCAAAGAGGGCTTTATCCCAGATCCCTCGGCCATCGAGAAGGTCGTCACCTCCAAGACCAAGGCGTTGATCGTTTTGAGCCCCAACAACCCCACTGGGGCCGTCTATCCAGAGGAGACCCTCCAGAGGATCGTGGAGATGGCCAAGGAACGTGACTTCATGGTCATCTCTGATGAGGTCTACGAAAGCATGCTCTATGATGGGCTTGGCCACAAGAGCCTCATCTCGTTCCCCGACGCCAAGGACCATGTGGTTCAGGTGAATAGTTTTTCCAAGACATATGCCATGACAGGCCTCAGAGTGGGATATTTGGCGGCATCAAAGGAGAAGTTGCTGCAGTTTTTGAAATACCACCACACCGTGAACATCAGCGCAAACGTGCCTGCCCAGTTGGCATGTGTGACCGCCATGAAAGGCCCCCAGGACTGTGTGGAGGAGATGAAAGAGGCCTATCAAAAAAGGCGAGATCTCCTCATAGAGAGACTCAACGATGTTCCTGGTGTCTCCTGTATGACCCCAAAGGGGGCCTTTTATGCCTTTGCTGATATCCGAGAGCTGGGCATACCTTCTCTTGAACTTGCTGAATATCTGGTCAAAGAGGCAGGTGTGGTCCTGACCAATGGATCAGGGTTCGGTTGTGAAGGTTTCATTCGGTTATCCTATGCAACCGCTCCAGAGCGCATCGAGGAGGCCATGGACCGGATGAAGAAAGCGGTGATCAAGTTGCAGTCAGGCAAGAGAAAGTGATTGCAGAGAGCCCGCTAAAATAGTAAGTGAAAAAACCTGCCCTCTAAGGCGGGTTTTCATTTGCGGACAAAAACGCATTAATACAAGTGTCATTGCGTAGAACAAGATTTCTCGCCCGTCATTGCGAGCCCCCAACGGCCTGCACCCGCGGAGGCGGGTGTCGGGGGCGAAGCAATCTCATTTAAAAGAATGCTATCCCATCCCCCGGCGGCCTCCGGCTCGTAGAACCTACGCCTCGGAGAGGAGGGGGAGGAAAGGTCTTGTTGAAAAGCCGAAAGCCCACAACTTAGTGAGAGCAGATTTCACTGAAATGAAATTGGAGGATGACGGATGAAGTTGTTTACACCAAAAATGCGTGATCATGACGAATTTGGCCAGTGTGATCCTTATCCCATGGACAAAATAAAGCGGGTGGATCGCCCGACGACCAAGATTAACGATGACCTTGTTGAGCGGGTCGATGAGCGGGAGAGTGGCTTTATGCGAGCTGGACGTGGGGATTTTGGCCCCCGACTGAAGAAGGAGTACTTCCGGTTCGTGCAAAAGCATCCTCTGTCTAACGCCCTTGTGAAGATGGGGTTCACCCTAAGAAAAGTCGTAGACGGTGAAGTGTCCAACAAGATAGCGCCCTTGCCTGATGATCCCCTTTGGATGGCCGGCCACATCAAGGAGACGGCCTACTTCTTGCGGGCCGATCTGGTGGGTATCTGCGAATTACCCCCTTACGCGGTTTATTCCTGGGGGGCCTGGCATGGCGGCGAAAAGATCGAGCTGAACCATAAGTATGCCATCGCCATCCTGATCGATCAGGACTCCCGGACCGAACTCGCTTTCACAGGAAACGACTGGATAAGCAATTCCATGAGTTTCATGTCCTACACCACTTCCGGCTTTATCGCCTGCATTCTGGCCGACTATATCCGCCAACTGGGCTATCCTGCCCGGGCGCACCATGCCCTGAACTATCAGGTTGTGGTGCCCCCCATTCTACTCTGGGCCGGTCTTGGGGAGATGTGCCGCATCGGTGACATTGTGCTCAATCCCTTTTTGGGACCACGCTTCAAGGCAGCGGTGGTGACCACTGACCTGCCTATGGCTGTAGACAAGCCTATTGATTTCGGCCTACAGGATTTTTGTGACAAGTGCGGTAAATGTGCGCGTGAATGTCCCTCCGGTGCCATCAGCGCTGGGGATAAGGTGCTGCACAACAATTATGAGAAGTGGCCCAACGATGTGGAGAAGTGCGCGGGCATGCGGGTGGGCAACAAGCAGGGTTCCGGATGTGGGTCCTGCATCAAGGTCTGCCCCTGGAGCAAGCCCTACACCCCCTTCCACCGCATGGCCAACTGGACTGTGCGCAAAATTCCAGCGATCCAGCGGCTGGCTGTCCGGGGTGATGATCTCTTGGGTTACGGAAAGCCTGACCCTGAGCTGAAATGGTGGCTGGATCTGGAAGACGTGGATGGAGAACTCCGGATTCCTCCCAAGAAAGGGAACAATGACACGCAAGGCAATTAGGGGATAGACTGGTATATTGGCATACAAAGAGAGTAAAGAAATGAGAAAAGTCGTCTTGGTGGATGATGTGAAGTACGAGAAAGTTGATTGGGGATTAACGAAGAATCTCGTTGGGCCTCAGAATGTTGAGTCAAAGAGACTTAAGGTAAATATAACTGAATATCTTCCAGGTTATGTTCACAAGCTCCACGCGCATCCTGGCCAGGAGGAAGTTATTTATGTCCTTTCGGGTAAAGGTGTCACGGAAACAGAAGAGGACAGAAGGGAAATTGGACCAGGTTCTGTGGTCTTTGTCCCCGCGGGGCTTAAGCATGCCACATTGAATCTGAGTGATTCTGAACCTCTCAAGGCAATCATAATAAAAGCACCCCCGGCGTAGAGTCCTGAAGAGAACAACCGATAGAATTCTCTGCTCACGTAACGTTCGTGCAGGAATTGCTTTGTGGGCATGGGATTAGGTCTTAACGGGCTGTTGCCCAAACATCAGCTTGGGCTCTAGATGGTTGGCTCCTGAGGCCTTTTCTTCCATACCCAATGGGCCATGCGTGAATTGGGATTTGGTAAGAAGTGAAAATGGAGGATGTCGCCATGCACGTGCAAGAGGCTATCGCTGAGCGCCGGAGTATCCGTCAGTACGCTGAGACGTCAATTCCCCAGGAGCATATGGAGATACTCTTTAAGGCCCTGCAATGGGCCCCCTCGGCCAGTAACCTTCAGAACTGGGAGTTCATTTTCGTCCGCGACCCCCATATCAAGCAGCATCTCGTTCCCGCCTGCTATCTCCAGAAGTTTGTGGCTGAATGCACCTATTTCATTGCGGGTATAGCAGACCCTTCCTTGAAATGGCATATGGTTGATATCACCATTGCCCTTACCAGCTTCACCCTTCAAGCCGTAGAGTTAGGCTATGGGACATGCTGGATTGGGGCTTTTAATGAATTGATGGTCAAAGAGCTCCTGGGTGTGCCAGAAGATAGGAAAGTTGTCATCTGTATGACTTTTGGGTTGCCCAAGACGACACCTCCCGCCAGGGGAAGAAAGGCCATCGAGGCGTTCATTAATCTGGATAGCTATGGCAGCAGATGGCAGCCTATTTCATGATGCGAACAGCGAGTGCTTGAATGGAAAAGGGGAGAATGGGTCCAAAAGGTTTTCTAAGGAGTGGAATTTCTTTTAAGGAAGTATTCAAAGGTTTGGCGGGTGGTCTTTTCAGGTACATACCCGAAAACTTCTTTAAGGCGGCGGTTACTCAACACAGGACGGTAACGGAGAAACCCAATCTGCTCTGGTCCATACTGCGTCAGTCCCAACTTTTTCAGAATCCAGAGGGAACCTTTCACCAGCCAGATCGGCAGAGGCAGATAAGGTTTGCGCATCTTTGAAGCGATCTCGCGCATGGTGATAATCCCGTCTCCAGCAAGGTTAAAGATGCCCGCGAGATCCTCTTTTATTCCCTTCATGATACATCCGATCACATCCTTATCCCAAATCAGAACGAAGGGGGCATCTACACCCATAAGACCGAATATGAAGGGCTTTTCGAAAAAGGCGGTTATCTGATTGTTTGCCGTTTCGCCGAGAATGGTCCCTGGTCTGAATACGAGCTGCTTGAGCTCCGGGTGTTC
>JASFEQ010000311.1:0-5536 GCA_050124735.1 Desulfobacteraceae bacterium
CTGTAATTAAAAAGCCTCTGCAAATTGAAAACCCTTTCTCCTACTGCCATCAATTCATCGTATGTCATTTCCCAACCCGTTATCCTTTCTAGGATTTCACGATAGGTGCTGGGACCAAATCCTACCATAAGGAACTGGGTAGCAGCGCCAAACATACAGGTAACGAGCGAGTTAAATACGGATACAAAGTTCTCTGTCCACACAGAGAACTGAGCCTTTCCCTTGGTATTTTTGATCCATCCCACATCAACCTTTGGAGGATCTCCAAATATCCCCTTCTTAAAATCCTCAGGCATGTCCAAAAGCCTCAATGCTTCCTCATACATCTCTGTGCAATTCTTGCCTATAAACTTAAGGTATGTGTCCCTTTTTTCGGGCAAGAAGGCTAATTCCCATACATTATGAAGGCGAAGCCAATCCCCTCCACGAGGACTGGTCAAGAAACCCAATGACCACATCAAGGCCTGGATTTTTGGATCTCTCTGTAGATATGCTTTGCCTTTTACATGAGGTGCGATGCTTTCGGAACCCTTGCCGATCTTTCGGCTGGCTTCGGATACACCATCGGCCAACAAGTTCCCCAAATTCCCCTCTCTGTATGCCACCTTACGAGCCACCTCAAATATAAGGTCCGCATCACCACGTCTAAGTGCTAAACCATCCGTGTCCCCTTTTGTAAGAATACCTTTTTCAAGACAGTCAACTGCCCATGAAAAAGCCATCGAAAAGCTTGCTGGTGCCAAGCCAAGCTCTTGAACGAGTCTTTCAAAGTAGATCCATTCCCTAAAATCCTGAATACCGAGGTTACGTAGACACACAGTAAGGAATGTCATGTGACCACCCAGTTGCCGAACTCCTGAATGCTTGCCATCCTGAATTTGAAGCCAGTGGTAACAGGAATTGTGACAGTTGAGACATCCCACATTCTTAAAATGGGGAAAATCGGCTTTTTCTCTATTTTCAGCTAGGTCTGCACCGCTTAGGGGCCAATTTGCAGCCGTACCCAAACTTGTTGTGGCTCCCTGCTCCTGCCACAATTTCATCATGGGTTCTCTTTCAAGGAATGTCCTGACGGCTCGATCAGAGGACTCTAACAGGCCACGGGGGTCGTGAAGTGAAATTTCACCGGTACCACGAACGGCAATAGCTTTCAGATTTTTAGAACCCATAACGGCACCAGCTCCTGTCCGGCCTGGACTTGAGGTGCCGTCAGCACACGGCGGCGCATATTTGACCAAATTCTCCCCAGCAACAGAGGTGCTTAAAACACGAATTTCACCCTCGTATCTTTCCCCTAATTCTTCCCTTATCCTCTTAACGGTTTCACCGGTCTCTTTTCCCCAAATGTGAGAGGCATCTTTGAATACAAGTTTTCTATCATCTATGAAGACATAAATGGGCTTTTTGGCCCTACCTTTTATGATGACAACGTCAAATCCCGCATATTTAAGAATTGACGGAAAGAGCCAACCAAAAGCGCCTGAACCAAATCCTCCAGTCTCGGGACTAATGCAGCCTAGCATGGCGCGCCCCGCTTGTGGGGCTGCCGTGGCTGTCCACGGCCCTGTCGCAATAATAATCTCATTCTCGGGGCCCAAAGGATCAATCTCAGTATCGCAGTCACCCCAAAGAATTTTGGTGATGAACCCGTCCCCACCTAACCAGAGTCTCGGATCAATGTCATATTTCGTCCAAAAGCTATCAATGGGCAAAATATTCGCTTCCTGCTTATTTAGATCTATGATTAATGCATTTCCGGCATATCCATGAGGAATTGACATACTGCTCCTTTTTTAAATGGATTATAGACTACTGACTTTGACTCCAGATTGAGTCATCCTTTTAGCTAAGCGGTCCCTTTTGCGCAGGTGGGCTAGCTTTTTGGGTAGAAATTGCAGGGCACCGGTTGGACAGAATCTCACACATTGCGGATCCCCACCACACAACTCACATTTTATAACCTGTCTCTTGTTCGGATTGTAAAGAATGGCTCCAAAGGGACAGGCATCCATGCACATTTTGCAGCGTATGCACCTGTCGTGATTTACGGTTATTGCCCCCGTGTCTCTATTCCTCTCAATGGCTCCCGATGGACAGACCTTTTGGCAAACAGGAACCTCGCATTGCTGACAGCTAAGCGCTTGAAAAACAAGATCGTCCTCTTCATCTATCCGGGTGATGGCATGTCCTTCGTGTCTTGCTATATGAATACAAGATTTAGTTAGGCTTGTTGCACCAATATTGTAAGTTGAACATGTTGTGGCGCAGCGCATACAACCCGTGCAATCGTGTGGGTCAAATAAGATGACCTTCTCTTCCTCCATTGTATTCCTCTCCCAGGTTTTGGCGTTTATTTCGATTGTTCCTATATAATAGGAAAAGGGTGAAGACAAGAACAAAAACCAATATTCTTAATCAGCAGCAACAAAACCCCTCACAGTTAACGACGAAATAGTAAAATTTTACTCAAGCAATCAGGAAGCGATGACAAACCATAATCTTTTGTGATATATGTGCCTCCAATGATGCGTCCTACCACAAGGAATTGTTTGCAAAATGCCCCCTTGGATTTGAACGTCTGCCAGGGCATTTGGGGGGTCTGCACCTTATGGGGTTAAGCAAATTGCACAGGATCAGCCCGCCATAGGGATCTATCAGCTTCGAGCATTGCTCTTCAATTTCACAAAGAATAACTAAGGAAAGGAGCGAGAGAAAGATGGCAAAGACACCTGAAGCGCTTTATGAGGAAAAGACCAAGAGAGTCATGGATGTGGTCCAATTAAAGGTCCCTGATCGCGTCCCTTTTATGTCCTTTTTTAACTTTTTTCACGCCAAGTACGGGGGCATCACCTGTGAAGAGGCCATGTACGACCACGACAAGCTCGCCATGGCCGCCAAAAAGGCCATCATGGATTTTGATCTGGACATGTACAATAATCCCTTTCCCCTCGTGGCACTGGGACCCATGCTGGAAATTCTGGACTGCAAATTCCTTGCATGGCCCGGGGGTGCTCTCTCTCCCCAACACTCATACCAGTTTGTGGAAAATGAGTATGTCAAGGCAGAGGAATATGACGACCTCCTGTTTGATCCCACCGGTTTCATGTTGAGACAGTTTCTCCCCCGGGCCTATGGGGCCCTGGAACCCCTTCAACAACTTCCCCAATTGCCTTCCATCTATTATACCCGATTCCTGTCCGGTACGGCCGCCTTTGCGAGTCCCGAAGTTTCAGGGGCCCTTGATGCCCTTGTGAAGGCGGGTAAGGGGGCCCAGCAGATGCTGGCCAGGGCCATGGCCTTTGCCCATGAGATGAAAGCCTTGGGCTTTCCCTCTCAAATCGGCGGTGTGGCCTATGCCCCCTATGACTACATCGGGGATTTTCTCAGGGGCACCCGCGGTATCATGCTCGACATGTACCGAGTCCCGGACAAACTCCTCGAAGCCATGGAAAAGTTGATCCCTTTTATCCTCCATGGTGCCATTGCGCCAGCCCGGAAAATCGGGAATCCTTTCATTTTCATGCCCTTGCACAAGGGGCTGGATGGCTTCATGTCCTTGGATCAGTTCAAGGCTTTCTTCTGGCCCTCTTTAAGAAAGGTGATCCTGAATCTGATCGATGAGGGTTTCATCCCCGTGGTCCTCTGGGAAGGGGATTGTACATCTCGCCTGGAGACGATCAGAGATATCCCTAAGGGGAAGGCGGTCTACTGGTTTGAGCGGACGGATATATTCAAGGCCAAGGAAATACTGGGAGACACCGTGTGTATTCGGGGAAATGTTCCGGCCACTCTGCTCTGCGTCGGAAGTCCCGAGGATGTGGAGGCGTACTGCAAAAAACTGATTGATGAGGTGGGCAAGGGCGGAGGTTTTATCATGGACGGGGCCATCGGTACGCCGGATGATGCAAAGCCTGAGAATGTGAAGGCCATGGCAGATGTTACCAGAGAATATGGCGTTTATTGAGAAAGGGGACGTCTATTGATATATTGGTAACTCATTGAAATGGCCTTTATGCTGTTATACCTGCTATCTTGGCCAGATCTCTTCCACCCTAAAATCGCGTGATATTCAAATGATATTCCCATCCAAATTTTCATACCCGAGATTGGAGTCCTTACAAGATATCTGAAATGTAATAATGCAAGACCTGACCCCAACTTTGCTACGATGAACTGAAACGTTGGGTTAAAACCAGTCAGTAAGCCGCTGATCACCTATCTTCCAGGTCCGGAGCCCTATTGTTCCGCGTCGTTCTTGAATTTGAGGAAAATTAGCATTGGGACTCCTGCCAGAACCATAATCCCATTGAGCATCAGACCTGTGCCGAACATGCCTTTATCGGCCAGCAGTCCCATCAATCCGGAAATTAAACCTGATCCCACAAAGCCGGAAAAAGAGACAGCGATGGCTATGGCCAGGTTCCTCGATTCAAAGGGGAACAGCTTGGATACAGCGGCCAGACCGGCCGGGAAAAAACAGGGAGCCACTGCCGCCTGGGGAAAAATAACCACAACCAATCGAGTCCCAGACTCGATCCCGATTAACGCAGCCAGTAATCCGGAACAGGCCAGCACAACCGCAAGTGCCTTGAGGGGACCAATGCGATCCGTGACCCATCCAGCTACCAGAGCCATACCAATGCCCGGAACCCGGGACAGGCCAACGATCAGGTTAGCGGAAGATGCCTGGAAGCCGTGTGCAGAGTTGAGGAAAAGGGGGAGCATGTTGAAGACCCCTATCATTCCAGCCGCCCCCAGGCTGAACAGAATACACATAATCCATAATGAAGATTTTCCCAAAAGCGATTTGAGCAGGATCAGGTTCGGGACCTGTCCTCGACCGGCCACGGACGGACCGTACCGGGCAAAGGCGAACCCAACCAAAATGGCAATGATCCCGAACAAAAAATAGACGCCTCTCCATGACGTCCAGTGGATCAAGATCCCGGCCAGCGCAGGCGTCGCTACAATACTTAAATTGGGGGCAATGTCATGGATTCCTATGGCCCTGCCCCACTGTGCCGGTTTTGCCAGCTTGGTTAAGGCCGCGATCCCCGAAGGAGGGTACAAACCAGAGGCCAGACCCACCGCAATCAAACCGATACGCAATGCCCACAATGAATGGCTTCCGGCAACGGCCATAAGTGTGACGCCCACGCCAACGGCCGAAAGAATAATGGTCCGCCGGTGACCAATTTGGGCGGCGGCAAACCCCGAACCTAAGAGGGCGACCAGGTAACCCAGAAACAGGAATACAAAAAGACCACCACATTGGGCATGGCTGAGTCCAAGGTCGAACTCCAAAGAGGGAAGCAAAGGGCCGGTTATAGAGCGGCCGTTGTAGGATAAAAAGAAGATGGATGAGAGAAACAAAATGCTCCACGTGTCACGTTCTGGACCTATTTCATGGGAAGGGGGACGTCTATTGATATATTGGTAACTCATTGAAATGGACTTTATTCAGTTCTTCAAAACCATACTTCTATGCATCATTTTCTGCCGAAATGCCAGTTCAAAGCGAAGATGAGGACATGCT
>JASFEQ010000312.1:0-5532 GCA_050124735.1 Desulfobacteraceae bacterium
AGTTTGTCCTGGTTCCCCTCATCACTATTTTCGTCCTGGGCTCCGGCTGGAGAGCAGCCCATTTCTTTCTCGGTTTGGTCATGTTGGTTTTGAACATTGTGCTGGCGTTGGTGGTGATTAAGGGGGATCCAGAGCGTCTTAGTCAGAAGCCATTTGGCTACGGCAAGGGAGGCGAGGAGAAGGAATCAAATGGCCAGAGCCCTTCAAGCGCCAATCCTCCGGACCTGGGCTTGCGAGAGGCTATGCGGACCTATTCCTTCTGGCTCTATTTCGTCGTGATGTTCATCTGTGGAAGCGGGGACTTCCTGGTGGCCACTCACCTGATACCCCTGGTGACCGATCATGGCATTTCAGCCACCACGGCAGGAAATATGCTTGCCTGGTATGGGTTGATGAGTCTGGGGGGCATCCTCATTGCGGGCCCAGCCTCAGATCTGATCGGAACCAGAATTCCCATTGCCATCACATTTGTAATGCGCGTCTTTCTCTTTCTAATGATCCTGAAGTATCAGAATCTGGTCTCCTTCTATGTCCTGGCTCTGGCCTTTGGCTTCACCCATCTGGTCACCGCCCCGCTCACGCCGATCCTCCTGGGAAGGCTCTATGGCTTCTCCCACATCGGTCTTCTGTCAGGGGTTATTTTCACCATACATTACCTGGCCGGAGGCTTCTGGGCCTATGTGGGGGGCCTGATCTTTGATCACACAGGAACCTATCAATTGGCGTTTATCCTTTCAGCAATCATGGCCGTCGTCGCTTTTTTCGGCACCATTCTGATAAAAGAAAAAAGACATCAGGTGGTTCAGTAGGTTATTACTTTGGGAACTTAGATTCACGGTCCTCTTTGATTTCCGCTCCCCGTCTTCACAGGGAAAAGCTTCGTGGGAATGACATCCGGGGATAGTCCTAAGCCTTTTGAAAAGGCTAGTAATTGCTTGCGCAATTGAGCCTCATAATTCCGGCCCGTCATTGCGACCCCCGATCTAGTCGGGGGGAAGCAATCTCGGGGCCAGAACGATTTTCATTTCGAAGTTTTACACTCAGATTGCTTCGTCGCCTGCGGCTCCTCGCAATGACATTATTAGCACATCGGTTTTTGCAAGTAAGCACCGGGATTTGCATAACGGGAAAAGACTTGACATTACAAGGGGATGTCCATTAATCATATATGATATATCAAATATTATGGATCAGCTGATAATGGCCGCCTCAAGCATTTTGAAAGGCCCTATTCTGGGAAGATAGGGCTGAAAGGAGCACCAGAAATGAAAAACAACGCAGAAGCGGACAAAATCGTGAAAACCGTGACCTGGTCTGCCGGTCCCGGGTGTCACGGAGGGTGCGGGGTCTTTATGCATATAAAGGATGGAAAGCTCATAAAGATGGAGGGAAACCCCGATCACCCGTACAACAATGGCCGGCTCTGCCCAAGGGCCCTGGCCATCAAAGAGTTCATCTACCATCCTGATCGTCTTCGCTCTCCACTGAAGCGCGCAGGTGAGCGGGGGGAGAACAAATGGGAGAAGATCTCATGGGAGGAGGCCTATGACCTCATCGAGCATAGAATGGGCCAGATACGGGACGATCATGGAGCCGAGTCTATGGTCTTCATCCAGGGCACCGGAAGGAATGTGGGGGGCTGGCTTCTGCTGGTGGCCTACTCCTATGGCAGCCCCAATTGGCTTCAAGGGGGGCTTACAGGAAATTCCTGCTTTCACCCCAGGCTCGTCTGCATGCGCATGACCCAGGGAGACTACACCGTGCCCGATTGTTCACAATTCTTTCAGGAACGGTATGATCATCCAGACTTTGAGCTTCCCGAATGCATCATGATCTGGGGGCAAAATCCAGCCAATACCTGTAATGATGGGTTCATGGCTACCTGGATCATAGACTGCATTAAACAGGGAAGTAAGTCGATTGTCATTGATCCCATTTATACCTGGGTCGCCTCAAAGGCGGACATCTGGCTTCAGATTCGGCCAGGCACTGACGGCGCCCTGGCTTTGGGTCTCCTCAATGTCATCATCAATGAAGGTCTCTACGATAAGGCGTTCGTGGAAAAATGGACCCATGGTTTTGACAAACTTTCAGAAAGGGTCCAGGAGTATCCGCCAGAGAAGGTCTCACAAATCACATGGATTCCCAAAGAGAAGATTATTGAGGCAGCCCGGCTCTTTGCAACGAGCCATCCCGCCTCCATCCAATGGGGCGTGCCCGTGGACCTGGCACCAGAGGGCGCACAAGTGGCCAACTCTGTCATCCATCTTTGGGCCATCACCGGAAACATCGAAATTCCAGGTGGTATGGCCATCGCCAGGATGGCCTATGATGTGCCTCCCTATCCCATGAGTCAGGAGGCGATTGCCGAGTACTATGGCGACGTGATGCCTCCGGAGCAAATGGCCAAACGGATTGGCATCGAAGAGTATCCTGTAGCCAAGGAATTTCACTGGAGGGCCCAGGCGGACATGGTTTTGGAAGCCATGCTCACGGACAAGCCCTACCCTTTAAAGGGGGCCTGGATCGCCGGCAATAATATGCTCACTTCTTCAGCGAACCCCAGGAAGTATCAGGAGGCGCTCAATCGTCTGGACTTCATTGTAACCTCTGATGTGTTCATGAACCCAACCATCGTGGCCCTGGCCGATGTGGTCCTTCCCGCGGGCTCCATGGCGGAGCGGGATGGCATCAGGGCCTGGTGGACACCGCTGAACGCCATGCAGAAGTCCATTGATGTGCCCGATTGCAAGCCGGATGAAGAGGTATGCCTTGAAATGGCCAGGCGCTTTAATCCCAACCTGAAATGGCAGAACTTGCGCGAGCTCTATGATGATTTCCTAAAACCCTCTGGCATGAATTACGATGAACTGAAAGAGAAGGGTTGGGTCTTTCCACCAGAAGGACATTCAACGCAACCCTATGGAAGACATGAGAAAGGCCTCTTACGAAAGGATGGGAAACCGGGTTTCAATACCCCTACCGGGAAGGTGGAACTCTATTCCACCCATTTGGAAAGGATGGGCTACGATCCCCTTCCCTCCTATGAAGAACCTCACATGAGCCCTTACAGCACTCCTGACCTGGCCAAAGAATATCCTCTCATCCTTTCCACAGGGCGGCGGAGCATCCTCTATTTTCATGCGGAGCATCGGAACATCAAGCCCCTGAGGGAACTGGAGCCCCATCCCGTGGTGGAAATCCATCCGGACACGGCACGGTCCCTCGGGATCAACGACGGGGACTGGGTCTGGCTTGAAAATCCCCATGGGCGGTGCAAGCGAAAGGCGAGATATTTCCATGGCATCCACCCAAAGGTGGTTCAGTCCCCGCACGGCTGGTGGCTCCCGGAGAAAAAGCCTGAAGAGCTCTTTGGCCTCTGGGAGGTGAATATCAACACGCTGATCCCGGATGGAACTCAGGCCAAGTGCGGATTTGGCGGGGGACAGTACAAATCCATCATGTGCAAGGTCTATAAGGCGGATGAGGGCATAGAAGGGATTTACCAGAAGGAGAGTCTCCTATGAAATACGGACTTTATATCGATTATGACTGGTGCAGCGGTTGCCATGCCTGTGAGATGGCCTGCAAACAGGAACATAACCTGAAACTGGACCAGTGGGGCATTCGCGTCGTGGAGCGGACCTACGACGTGAATGGCAGGAGGGTCATAGAATACGTGCCCATTCCCACCGAGTTCTGCAATTTCTGCATGAATCGGGTCGCGCAAGGATTGAAGCCAGCCTGTGTGCACCATTGCATGACCAAGTGCATGGACTTTGGTCCCGTAGAGGAGATGGCGGAGCTGGCCTCAAAGAAGAAAAAATCCGTGGTCTGGGGGAGCACGTCTTAGAAAGTCATTCTTCACCGCAATAATCCATTCCTTTAAGAGGTGGACATCCAAAAAGGACACCATAGGCCAATCTAAAAGGACAAGTTGAAGTCACACTGAAAGATGCAGGATCTCACATTTCCACTCCTCAGGATTGATCTGACTCAAAAAAGGCTTCGAGAAGAGGAGGTTGACCCCTCCCTCATCTTCAAATTTCTGGGTGGAAGGGGCCTTGGGGCCAAGATCCTCTTTGACGAATTAAAGCCCTCCACGAATTCCCTCAGCGCGGAAAACAAGCTCCTATTCCTTGCGGGTCCCTTGATCGGCACCGGCGCCCCCTGGTGTGTCAAATACACGGTGATGACCAAATCCCCCCTTTCTGAAACCATCCTCATGAGCTTGGCAGGAGGGTTTTTCGGTCCCGGACTCCGCCGCTCAGGATATGATGTTCTCATCATAGAGGGCAGATCCGAAGAGCCCGTTTATCTGTCCATCCAAAATGGAAAGGCCGAGTTTAGAGAGGCCTCTCATCTGTGGGGCATGAACACAGAGGAATGCCAAGAGTCCATCAAAGAGGAACTTGGCACGCCTCGGCTTGAGATTGCCTGTATCGGCCCGGCCGGTGAGAGGTCTGTTCGAATGGCCTGTATCATTAGCGGGAAACGCGCAGCCGGCCGCGGAGGCGCAGGCGCTGTCATGGGTTCCAAGAATCTGAAAGCGATTGCGGTCAATGGAGAGAGAAAAGTTCCCATCGCGGAGCCGGAGAAGTTCAGGGAACTCCAGATGGCCATTCGAAAAAAGGTCCCTGAGATCGATCGGCTCAAGGTATTCGGGAAGTATGGGACCCCCAAGAATCTCGTGCTCGTCCATGAAAGGGGTCTCTTTCCGACCCGGAATTTCCAGGGGGAGCTATTCGAGGGGATTGACCAGGTCAACCACCTGGAGCAACAGAAGCGCGTCATACGCCCCGTGACCTGCCATGACTGTCCGGTGGCCTGCGGCAACCTCACGCAAGCCGCAGATGGACCCTACAAAGACATCACAACCGAGGGACCGGAATATGAGACCTTTTGGGCCTTTGGGGCAGAATGTGGAAACACCTCCATCGATGCCATCATAGCGGCGGACCGCTTGTGTGATCAGCTGGGGCTTGACACCATCTCCACAGGAAACTGCATAGCCTTTGCCATGGAGTGTGTGGAGAAGGGACTGTTAAGAGAAGAACTGGAGGGCCTAGAACTAAAGTTTGGGAACCATGGGGCCATGGTGGAGATGATTCGTCGGATCGGATATCGGGAGGGAATCGGAGACCTCCTGGCAGAGGGCGTGCGGAGGGCCTCGGAGAAAATCGATAAAGGGGCTCAGGACTTTGCCATGCATGTGAAGGGGCTGGAGTTGGCCGCTTATGACCCGAGGGGGGCCAAAGGAATGGGGATCGAATATGCCACTTCACCGAGGGGGGGATGCCACGAGAGGGGACTCATTTCCAGAGAGACTTTTGGCGCCCCGCCCCATATGGATCCGCTCTCTATAAAGGGGAAGGGGGCCGTGGCCAAGGAAACCCAGGACGAGACAGCCCTCCTCGATGCCCTCGGGGTCTGCGTCTTTCCTCCCCACAACGACGGCATGGACATGAATGAACTCGCCCAGCTCGTCTCCTGCACATTGGGGAAGTCCTGGACCTCTGAGGCTTTGCTGGA
>JASFEQ010000313.1:0-5508 GCA_050124735.1 Desulfobacteraceae bacterium
AATTGCCGCTGGGATCCCAATAGCGGTGAATGGGAGATGACGAAAAAGGATATTTGGAACATGCCTGGCGTCTAAACATTAACCTAAACCGAAAACATGCCCCGGTTGCGAATGAAGCGGCCGGGGCATTTTTTTGCCTCAGTTTACATGGAGTATTGGAGTAATGGGGTATTGGAAATAAGCTGAGGCCTTCGTCCATTTTCATTTGAAAACCAACACTCCAACACTCCAGTACTACATTACTCCATGGGACAAGAAGGCCAGGCTGGATGCCCCCTCTATCTTCTCGGTGAGTGCTTTTTTTCTAGCTTTATTGAAAGGTTACTGGGTTTCACACACTTTGTGACGTTTTTCACAAAAAAAGCTTGCAGTCTGCCGGACGGCTGTGCTAAAAGGAATTTTTGATTTGCAGACAATAAACGAGACATGGGATCCCAAAAATCAGGAGGAGTGATCAGTGGAAGAAGAAAGAGAGATCATGCCAGTGGACGTACTTTTTGTGGGTGCGGGTCTTGCCTCTCTCAGCGGGGCACTGCATCTTGCAAATCTCGTCAAGAAGCACAACGAAGAGGTGGCACAAGAGGGCGAAGGGGAAAAATTGGATGAGTTGATGATTGCTATACTGGAAAAAGGGGCTTATGTGGGTGCCCATGGCATTTCTGGGGCTGTCATCAATCCCGTGGCCATCAAAGAGTTGATCCCAGATTTCATTGAGAAAGGGGCTCCTCTTGAAAGCGAGGTCACAAAAGAAGCGGTTCTGTTTTTGACTCGAAACAGAAAGATCAAGTTTCCCGTCACACCACCACCGCTCAATAATCACGGGAATTATGTGGTCTCTGTCTCCAGGTTGACCGAATGGCTCGGTCAACTGGTAGAGGAGAGGGGGATTGATATCTTTCCCGGTTTTGCAGGGACAGAAATCCTTTATGAGGGCAATCGCGTGACGGGTGTCAGGACCGGAGACAAGGGTATAGATGCGGATGGAAACAAGAAGTCAAATTATGAACCAGGGATTGATTTGCAGGCAAAGGTGACTGTGTTTGGAGAAGGTTCAAGGGGAAGTCTAACAAAGACCCTGATCAAGAAATTTAACCTCAATGAAGGAAGAAATCCAGACAGCTATGTGGTCGGTGTAAAAGAGGTATGGGAGGTCCCAGAGGGAAGGGTTGAACCGGGGCAGATCATCCATACCATGGGTTATCCGTATAAAGGGAAACCGTATGGTGGCGGATTCATTTATGGCATGAAAGAGAATCAGGTCTCTCTCGGCCTGTTAACTGGGCTGGATTATGAGGATCCTTTTCTCGATCCCCACCAGGAATTTCAGAAGCTCAAGCTCCATCCCTTTGTGGCCGATCTGCTCAAGGGTGGAAAACTCGTCCAATATGGGGCCAAAACGGCCCCCGTTGGTGGCTATTTTTCCATTCCCAAACTCGTCTTTGATGGCGGCCTCATTGTGGGGGACTCAGCAAGTCTATTCATTGGTCAAAAGGTCAAAGGCGTTCACGTGGCCATGAAATCAGGGATGCTGGCTGCTGAGGCCATTTTCAATGCCCTCCTCAAAGAGGATTTTTCATCGGGGCAGCTTGAGGGTTACGAGACATCTCTGTTTAACAGCGAGGTGGGAAAAGAGCTACACAGGGCACGTAACTTTCACCAGGCCTTTGAAAAGGGTCTCTGGGGAGGTCTGATCAGAGGGGGGTTACAGTACTTCCTGGGCGGAAGAATCCTGAAGAACCGACTCTATGCAGAGCCCGATTTTTCCCATCTCAAGAAGGTGAAAGATTTCTATGGGACGGATTCTCCAACGGACGAACAGAAAGGAACCATCAAATTTGATGGGGAACGTACATTCGATAAAGAGACGGACATCTACTATTCAGGAACCACCCATGAGGAACAACAGCCTCCCCATCTTAAGATTGAGGATCTCAATATCTGCTACGGCAAATGCAAAGAGGAATACGGGAATCCCTGTCAGAGGTTCTGTCCGGCCAATGTTTACGAGATGGAGATTGATGAAGAGACGGGTAAGCCCAATTTGAAACTCAATTTTTCCAACTGCGTGCACTGCAAGACCTGTGATGTGAAAGATCCTTATGAGATCATCACATGGGTCCCGCCAGAGGGCAGTGGAGGCCCAAAATATACAAAGATGTAAGGGACGATTCTTCCAAAAATTCCCTGATTTTTTTGTTTGCATTGGCCATTCACTTTTTGTATATATGGCCCACCAAATTTAGGGGCTTTGCCCCAAAAAAACAGTAAAAAGTAGGCAGTAGGCAGCAAAAGGTAGAAAGATGACATGGTGCTTACTGCTTAGTGCAGACTGCTTACTGCTAGACGCCACAAGACTGCAATCATTTAAAGGCTTTTAATTCCATAAACTGCAAAATATCCCGAATGGTCAATGAGTGGAGGAGGATGAATATGGCAAATGCAGAAACCCAGAGTATTCTGGTGATCGGTGGCGGCATAAGCGGGCTGACGGCCGCCATCGAAGCAGCCGAAGCGGGCTATGATGCCTATATTGTGGAAAAGAACCCCTATGTGGGGGGCAGAGTGGCCCAACTCCATAACTACTTTCCCAAGTTGTGTCCCCCCTATTGTGGCCTGGAGATCAACTTTCGACGGGTCAGACAGAATCCCCGGGTTCGTCTATTCACAATGGCTGAGGTGGAGAAGATCTCTGGGGAGGAAGGCAACTTTGATGTGACCATCACAATGGCTCCTCGTTATGTGAATGAGAAATGCACCGCCTGCGGTAAGTGCGCAGAGGCCTGTAGCATGGAAATTGACAACCCCTTCAACTACGGGATGGACAAAATGAAGGCAGCCTATTTGCCCCATGTCATGGCCTATCCCATGCGCTATGTTCTGGATCCGGCCTTGGTTGAGAGCGACGAGGCACAAGAGGTGAAGGCGTCATGCCCCTATGATGCCATTGAACTGGACATGCAGCCCAAGACCATGGATTTGAAGGTGGGCTCCATTGTCTGGGCAACAGGCTGGAAGCCCTATGACGCAAACAAATTAGAGACCTATGGTTTTGGGCAGTATCCCGACGTGATTACCAACGTGATGATGGAGAGGTTGGCCTCTTGGTCGGGGCCAACGCAGGGGAAAATTGTCCGCCCTTCCAACGGCGAACCTCCCGAGACGGTTGCGTTTGTCCAGTGCGCTGGATCTCGGGATGAAAATCATCTTCCGTTCTGCTCCGCGGTCTGTTGCCTCGCGTCTATGAAACATGCCAATTACGTGCTTGAACAGCTCCCTGAAGCCAAAATCTATATCTTCTTCATAGATGTTCGCGCGCTGGACCGTATGGAAGACTTTTATACCAGGACGAAGGCGGAAGACAACGTCCAGTTTTTTAAAGGCAAAGTGGCCCAAGTTAACAGGGATGAAGCGAACAAGAAACTTGTCGTCAAGGTGGAGGATACCACTGCTGAGGCCCTTCACGAAATAGCCGTAGACTTGGTGGTCCTGGCCACAGGCATGCAACCCAACACTTCAGAAGAACCCCTTCCTGTTCAGGCCCCTTATGATGATTATGGGTTCTTGGCTTCCCAGTCCGCTCTACCGGGAATCTATGCGGCAGGATGCACCAGGACACCCACGGGCGTCCAGGAATCAGTCCAGGATGGGACGGCAGCGGCCCTTAAAGCCATTCAATCCGTCGCGAGGAGGTAGACTCAATGGAAAAGAAACTTGCAGCTTATATTTGCACAGGATGTGGCATAGGAGAGGCCCTAGACATAGAACAGCTCAGCAAGGTGGCCACCGAAGAAAGCAGTGTCCCCCTGTGTCGTACCCATCCCAATCTCTGCAGTCAGGAAGGGACAGACCTCATCAAAAAGGATATGGAAGGGGAGGGCGCCAATTCCTTGATGATCGCAGCCTGTTCGCCCAGAGTGATGTATGATGTCTTCAATTTTGAGAACTGCATCGTGGACCGGGTGAACCTCAGGGAGCAGGTGGCCTGGTGTCAGAAGCCAGGGGAAGAAGATACGCAGATGATGGCCGAGGATTACCTCCGCATGAGTGCGGCTAAGATGGAGGCTATGGAACTCCCAGAACCGTACCAACCGGAAGAGGAAATATCTAAAGATATCCTGGTCGTGGGGGGTGGCTTAACCGGAATGAACGCTGCCCTTGAGGCAGCAAAGGCAGGGTACTCTGTGGTTTTGGTGGAAAAGGAGGCCCAACTGGGTGGATTTCAGAATAATGTAAGGCAGATCGCCACGTTTCCCTACCAAGAATTGCAGGATAGTAATCTGGAGGATCTCATTCAGTCGGTCTCCCAGAATGAAAAGATTAGAGTCTATACCGGGGCAACGGTGGAGAAGGCCTCTGGTGGCCCCTGCGTTTTTCAGGTCTCTATCAAACAGAACGGGTCGACGGCTGAACACAGGGCAGGGGCCATTGTTATGGCGGCTGGATGGCAGCCCTATGACCCCAACAAGCTGGATGCGAAACTTGGATTTGGGACCTCGCCCAACGTGATCACCAACACGATGTTTGAAGAGCACTACAAAGAGGGCAAAATCACGAGACCCGGTGACGCGCAAGAAGTGAAGAATGTGGCCTTCCTGCAGTGTGCAGGGCAGCGGGATCCCGACCACCTCCCTTACTGTTCTTCTGTATGCTGCACCACCGCTTTGAAACAGGCCCTGCAGGTCAAGGCACAAAATCCGGATGCCAATATCTATGTGGTCTACAAGGAAATGAGGACCCCGGGACAGGCTGAGGATCTTTATCGCAAGGCCCAGGAAGCGGGAGTGACCTTCATTCGGTGCCAGGACCCTGAGGTCAAGGCTAATGACGGTCAGGTGGCTGTGGAGGCGTTGGACGAGCTTCTGGGTGAGACAGTCCTTATCGAGGACCTGGACCTGGTGGTGCTTGCCACAGGGATGAGGCCGGCCACGGCCTTTGGGAGAGACGTGAGCAAAGAGCTGTTGGCAGAAGAGGGGGAAGAAAAAAAAGAGGAGGAACTGGAAGACGTTCCCCTTGATGTAATTAGGCGCTCGAACATCTTGAACCTGGATTACCGACAGGGCCCGGAGGCCCCAGCCCTGAAATACGATTTTCCCGACTCCCACTTTATCTGTTTTCCGTATGAAAGTCGGCGTACAGGCATTTATGCCGCTGGCTGCGTACGTCGCCCCATGGGCATTGCTTCTGCCACGGAAGACGCCGCTGGTGCCGTGATGAAAGCCATCCAGTGTATCGAGCTGACTTCACAGGGTGCTGCCGTGCATCCACGGGCAGGGGACCTGACCTATCCTGAATTTGCCATGCAACGCTGCACCCAGTGCAAGCGCTGTACAGTAGAATGTCCCTTTGGCGCAATCAACGAAGATGCAGAGTTCAATCCCTTGCCACAACCTACACGTTGTCGGCGCTGCGGCGTCTGTATGGGGGCCTGTCCTGAGCGGATCATTTCTTTCAAGAACTATTCCGTAGCCATGGTCGGCAATATGGTAAAGGCGATCCAAGTCCCAGAAG
>JASFEQ010000314.1:0-5495 GCA_050124735.1 Desulfobacteraceae bacterium
GTAGGCCTGACCCCTATATTTCACAAAGCGGGAGGAGGAAAGAATGCAGCTTACAAAAAACGAAATCAAAAAGGCCCTGACCCAATGGAACAGGGCCTGGGACGAACATGACCTGGACGGGGTCATGGCGCTTTTTCATGAGGAGGTCCTATTTGAAAACTTTACAGGTGGTAAGGCAGAGGGAAAGGGAAACCTCCGTCAGGCATGGGCCCCTTGGTTTGCAAATCATGGTGGTTTTCGATTCATAGAGGAAGAGACTTTTATCGACGAGGATGAACAGAAAGTCCTATATCGATGGGAGCTCCATTGGCCCTCATTTGAAAAAGGCTACGAGGGAAAGCCTGAAGTTCGACGAGGAGTAGATGTGATCCATTTCCGAGATGGGAAGATCATAAAAAAGCTCACCTATTCCAAGACCGCCTTGGAGATTGAAGGAGAGAGGATTGCCCTTTCTCCAGCGAAATAGAATAAAATGAGCCCCCTAAAAACCACCCTTGTCTCCGTCATCATTGTGGGTTCAATGATCTTCATCAATGCCTGCTCGACTTTGAGTTCGCGTGAAACACCCATCGTGAGGGTCGTCCGGGCATATGCGCCGGCGGTGGTCAATATCAGGACCGAGCAGATCGTTGATTTAAGGGAATCTCAGGAGTGGGGGATGTATGGAGAGGAATTAGATAGCTTTTCCCAAGAATATTTTGGTGAGTCCGATTCTGAAGGAACGCTCATATACAAAAGCATAGGATCAGGTGTGATTTTAGACAATAACGGCCTCATTGTCACAAATGCACATGTGGTTCAAAAGGCTAAGGATATTTATGTGGTGCTAAATGATGGCGCCGTCTTGCAAGCAGAAGTCATAGGAATGAACCAGAATGACGATTTGGCAATAATCAAAGCAGAGCTTCCTTATCCGGTCAGAGAGGTTAGATTTGCAAATACTAATGACTTGATGATTGGTGAGACTGTCATAGCCATAGGAAACCCGCTCGGACTGGAGAACTCTGTCACTGTTGGCGTTTTAAGCGGAAAAGATAGGTCATTTTCAAGTGCTCACTGCGCTTATGTCTGTTCAGGTCTGCTCCAGATTGATGCCCCTATTAATCCCGGCAATAGCGGCGGCGCCCTCTTAAACCTCGACGGAGAACTCATCGGCGTGAATTTGGCCGTCGTTCAGAGTGCCGAGAGCATCGGCTTCGCCGTCCCCGCAGACAAAATACTGAACCTGCTTAGAATATATAAGTAAAGAATCTTGGCCCAGAGGATCAGGTTTTACAGAGCAAAATAAAGACTATCGGATACCCGGCTTCTGAGAGCCTGATGGAAAATGTCCATCCCGCAGGCTTTGCTGCGGGACGAAATCCCGAGGAATGAGGCGTACATAGAAGTACGCCGCAGTGACGAGGGATGAGGGTAACGCAGCCCTTCGACGTTGCTCAGGGCCATGAGTCCTTCGACTTTACTCAGGACCGTGAGCCTGTCGAACGGCTTGTCGAACGGCAGATGGGCGTTTTCCGACAGCCTCATAAAGGCTATTTCCTGCTCTTATAGAATTTCACCAACCCGAGCACATCTTTGGCCACGAATCGACCTATGGGTCCTGAGCTATAGCATGTAACTTCTATAGTCTTGTCGGGTCGGATGAGAAAATTGGTGGCATGAAGATGTTTCCTCTCCTTCTCGTAATAGGCTCCCGTAATCTCCGAGACCTTCTCGGGGTCCAGACCATAAGCAACGGGAAAGGTGATTTTCACCTTATCAGCGGTCTCTTTAGCCTTTTCGATGGGATCCACAGACCCAGCGATCACAGTGATCTCTTCCGCTTCAAACTCCTTGACAGCCGATTGAAATTCAGCCAACTGCTGATTGCAAAATGGTCACCAGAAACCTCTATACAGTATAAAAACAGCATATCCCTCCCCGAAATCTCTCGGAAGCGAGAGCTTGTCACCCGAAATTGTCTCCATTTCCAGTTCAGGAAATTGGTCATTGGCATCCAAAAACACCTCACCTACTTTGGCCATCCCTAGCTCCTTTCTTTAAATGTGAAATCTGAACCTCACCTTTGTGACTCTAAGCTAGCAACCCTCGAATATGTAAGTAAATAAGGTGAAACCCGTATTTTGAAAGAAAAATACATGTATTTCTGTCTTACTCTTTGCCCATCCTGCTAGCAGTATCATATGCTCGGGCAGCTTCACAAACGCGGATTTGTGGTTGTTTGCGAGAAACGGCTATGGTATGCAAGTCTTATAAGGAGACTGTCGAAAAAACAGTTTCCGGGAGGCTGATGGAAAATGTCCATATGCCAGGCTTCCGAAACTGGGGACCCGCCCGCAGGGTGGGGAGTCCAAGCGAAGCGCGGACAAATCCCGAGGAATCACCGCCAAAGGGCGGTATCTGCGAGAGGCGTACATAAAAGTACGCCGCAGTGACGAGGGATGAGGGTAACGCAGCCCTTCGATGCTTCGACCTTGCTCAGCATCGACCCTGAGCGATGTCGAAGGGTCGACGTTGCTCAGGACCGTGAGCCTGTCGAACGGCTTGTCTAATGGCAGATGGGCGTTTTCCGACAGCCTCAAGGGAGGTTTTACACAAATGCTCTACGGAGGCATGAATTTCCCCATCAAGCCAGTCTTAGAGGAAGTCGAGGCCATTGCGGGATTGGGATTTGACTACCTGGAGTTAGCCATGGACCCTCCTCAGGCCCACTACAAGATGCTCAACCAGCAGAAAGATGCGATACTGAGTGCCTTAGAGCGATACCATATGGGGCTCGTCTGCCATCTCCCCACCTTCGTGTCCACAGCCGATCTGACCGATAGCCTAAGGGAAACTTCCCTGAATGAAGTATTGGAATCTCTTCAAGTTGCGGCCCATCTGCAAGCCCTAAAGGTGGTTTTACACCCAAGCTATATAAGTGGACTCAGCCTCTTGGTGATGGATCAGGCGACAGATCGTGCCTGGAAGAGTCTCGAAGCCATTGTGGAAAAGGCCGATCACCTGGGCGTCTCCCTTTGTCTCGAGAACATGTTTCCTGTGACAAATTCGCTCGTCGAGCCTGAGCACTTTGTCCCGGTCTTTGAGAGCTTTCCCTCACTGAAAATGACCCTCGACACAGGGCACGCCCACATACAAAGCAAAGGAAGCAGGCGGGCCCTTCATTTCATTGAGAGGTTTGGCAACCGAATTGACCACATCCACGCAAACGACAACTTCGGCAAAGAGGACAATCACCTCCCCATCGGCACAGGAACGGTCGATTTCCCTAGGATTACCAAGGCCCTTAAGAAAATCGGTTACGATGAGACAATAACCCTTGAAGTCTTTTCGCGAGACAGAGACTATCTGAGGATAAGTAGAGAAAAGTTAGCAGCCATGTTCGCTGCCCCTTGAGGGCAAACATGTTCCTCTTTTAATTTGTCATTCAGATGGAGGTCCCTATGTCAGAGATGTTTGAAGCCACTGAAATCAACGGCATGAAAATGGCAAATAGGTTTGTACGCTCAGCCACCTGGGAAGGCATGGCCGGGGATGACGGAGCATGCTCCCCAAAGCTGGTGGGTTTGATGAGCGAGCTTGCTAAAGGAGACGTGGGTTTGATCATTACCAGCCATGCCTACGTACGACAGGATGGGCAGGCCGGGCCTTGGCAGTTGGGGATTTACAATGATGCATTAATCCAAGGCCTTCGTGAGATGACACAGGCCGTGCATGACCATGGAGGCAGCGTTGTCCTCCAAGCGGCCCATGCCGGCTTTTTTGCCAACGCCAAGTTGACCGGGCAGACACCTTTGGCCCCCTCTCATGTGGAAGGCATTGCAAAATCTCCCCGAAAAGAGATGAATGTGGATGATATTCAAGAGATCGTGGAGGCCTTCGGTGCGGCCGCTTCACGCGCAAGGGAGGCAGGATTCGACGGGGTCCAAATCCATTCGGCCCATGGATATCTTCTGAGTCAATTCCTCTCACCCGCCTTCAACAAGCGCGCAGATGAATACGGGGGATCTGTGGAGAATCGTGCAAAGCTCCTCTTAGAGGTGCTCCGACGCGTAAGAGAGAGCGTGGGGGCCGACTTCCCGGTCCTGGCTAAGATGAACTCTGAGGATTTCCTGGATGGTGGACTCACTTTGGAAGATTCCCTGAAGGTGGGGGCTTTACTCCAGGAAGGAGGCATCGATGCCATCGAGTTGAGCGGTGGGACCCTTGTCTCGGGGAAACTGAGCCCTTCCAGGATGGGGATCAAATCTGAAGAAAAAGAGGCCTATTTCAGGGAGTCAGCAAAGGCCTTTAAAGAGGCTTTTAAAGTCCCAATCATCATGGTTGGAGGAAATCGTTCTTTCCAACTGGCTGAACGCCTCGTGGCGCAAAGATACACTGATTATGTCTCCATGAGCCGGCCTTTCATCAGAGAACCTGCTCTTATCAAGCGCTGGGCGTCTGGTGACCTCCGCAAGGCCGCCTGCATCTCTGACAACCAGTGCTTCGGTCCTGGGATGGCTGGTGAGGGTATCTACTGCGTCGTAGAGAAAAAACTAAGAAAGAAATCTTAGGGAACGCATGCTCCCCTTTCCAAGCATCAGTCCTACCCTGTTCAAAATCGGGCCCATTCAGATTCGCTGGTATGGCCTCATGTACTTGTTCGGCTTCCTCGCCTCTTACTTCCTTATCAGCATTCAGCCACGGGCCCGCCGTCTCGGACTTCAGAAAGGGGTGCTTCAGGATCTCATTCTTTTCCTGGCCCTTGGCCTCATCGTCGGCGCCCGCATCGGATATGTTTTCTTTTATCAGTTCTCCAATTTAGGCGAATACCTGAGAAACCCTTTGGAATTCATCGCCATCTGGCATGGGGGCATGTCTTTTCATGGCGGCCTCATAGGCGCCATTGCAGCGGGCATCCTCTTCTGCCGCTGGCGCAAGTTGCCCGTCTTGGAGGTGGCCGACACGGTCATTGTCACAGCCCCCATAGGCCTTTTACTGGGAAGGCTGGGCAATTTCATCAATGGTGAACTCTACGGCCGTCCCAGTTCTGTGCCCTGGGCCATGGTTTTTCCCGGGGGTGGTCCCCTACCCCGGCATCCCTCCCAACTCTATGAGGCCGCCCTTGAGGGCCTCTTACTATTTCTTATCCTCTGGGTGCTCAAAGACCTTCGATTCCGCCCGGGTGCCATGGTTTGCCTGTTTCTCGGCGGCTATGGTATACTGAGATTCTTGGTGGAATTCTTCCGAGAACCCGATCCCCAGATTGGGCTTTTCTGGGGCCTGCTTTCCATGGGTCAGCTGCTTTGCGTTGCCATGATTCTTACAGCATTCATCCTCTGGGCCTTTCTGCCTCGGCATTTCTCTAAACCTCTATGAGCTTACCACCCTCTGGAAGGTCACTCTCCTTGTACCCAAAGTCCTTCAACATCCTCCGGGTGGCCTTCATATTCGGCTTCCAGCCCATCCTTTCACCGCGAAACTTGGTCGCCACCTGATAATCAACTACGGGTGAG
>JASFEQ010000315.1:0-5460 GCA_050124735.1 Desulfobacteraceae bacterium
CAACAGAAGCGACTGGAGAGTATTCGTCGCAAAAAACTTATCATACAGTCACTCCCGCCCCGCATCGAGTGCGGGATAAACTCCGGCGGGAGTCCAGAACGTCGTGGAAACACTGGATTCCAGCTTTGGCAGGAATGACACGAGGATATACTTCGCAAAAAACCCATCTTTGGCGCAGATGGGCTATTTTATGATCATCTTCCCAAGGAGAAGCAAATACCTTGTTAACACGGACCAGATCTTTTTTTCAAGCAGTGCGCAGGGTCTAAAATTCTATATGAATGACCATTCATTCACTACCATTAGGGCAAATTGAGTGTCAACATATTTCATTCGATGGAATACCCCCTTTGCCTGCCCCCAACAACGCTTAAGGCCATCTTCTATGAATTATATTAATATACTTGCATTTATCATTAATTTATGATAATTTGTTAAAAATGTCTGATCTTCATTTATTGATTGTAAGTTAGTTCGCTCTGCTACTGGAATGAGGAAGCTATCGCTTCTATTTTTTTAGAGATTTGTTGCTGAGTCGGGATCATAAAAGATCCCGGATGGTGTGAAAGGGCAAAAGGAGGAGTGTTATGGCAAAAGGAAACTGCCAATTTAATGGCACGGGTGGCCAGTATTTTGTCACCGTAATCATTCATTTGGTAATACTAGGCTCCATAACTTTCGGGTTATACATGCCGTGGGCTGTGGTGAGGCTCTTTCGTCTCAAGGCCTCCCATACCACCATCAATGGTAAACCCGTCAGTTTTACGGGCACGGGAGGACAACTGTTTCTCCTCGGTCTGGTTCAAGGTTTTATAACATTAATTACCTTTGGCATTTATGGCCCCTGGGCCTTATGCAAGATCTTCTCATGGAGGGCTCGAAATACCTTCGTAGACGAAACACCGAGTCAGTTTGTGGGAACCGGCGGTTCCCTTTTCCTCCTTTATTTGATCCATCTTATAATCCTCCCCATTTTGACCTTTGGGCTCTACTCTTTCTATGGGTGGTTCAGATTCTATGCGTGGAAAGAGGAACGCATGAGATATGGAGGGGAAAGAACCTCCTTCGGAGCCGGCTTTGGAGGGTTTCTTAAAGTCACCATCATCAGTTCTATACTGACAGCGGTAACGCTTTACTTATTTCTACCATGGGCTGTAGCCATGTTTTTTAGATGGCAAATAAATGGCCTTGCGGTGGGCCCTGAACCAGAGGTGGAACATTTCCCACCTGTGAAAACGAGCGTGGTTGCGGTCGCTGTCCTTCTCCTTCTTCCCTGGGCATTTTTTGGACTCCTCATTTATCCATATTTAGGCCAAATAAGAGAATTTAAAAGAATGACAACCCAGATGACAAGGACACAGAGGGGAACGCCGGGAATGCAGAGGACCTACAAAGTGCCCAAAGCATCTCCTCCAGCAGCCAAACGTCCTGCCAGAAAGTCCATGGCAAGACCGGCTCGCGTACCCAGCAAACCACCCTCCCCCGCTCCATCTCCTGTTGCGAAGCCTGTTGGAATACCTGCTCCTGTTGAGGTGGTGGACCAAAACCTTGAAATGAGGAAGTTAGACAATTTGATAAATCTAGGGAGCAAGGACCCAGACGCCTTTTATAACCGAGGCTGGTTGCATTCATACAAAGAGAATCCCCAGATGGCGGAAAAAGACTATACCCAAGCTATCGGCATCGACACGGGATACGCAGATGCCTATTATAATCGGGGACTGGCGTATGTTAGGATGAAAAAATATGAGCTGGCTGTGGCAGACTTCACACAAGCGATAAAGTTGAACCCCCGCGCCGTGGATGCCTACTGCAACAGGGGGAATGCAAAATTCCAGATGGGCAAGATTGATCTGGCCCTTAGGGATCTCACGGCAGCGCTGAAGATCAACCCCAACGATGCAGATGTGTATTACAACCGTGCCGTCGTTCACCTGGCCAAGGGGCTAAAACCAAAAGCCATGGCAGATTTCCGAAAGGCAGCAAGCTTGGGGAACGATGAGGCCAAGAGATACTTGGGTATGGCTCCAAAGAAACCAAAAGCGTCAACGGCCGTCCCGCGTTCATCGCGTGTGGGCTGGACCATGGATTTAAGCCATGTGACTATCCCTGTCACGGCTGCCTCGGGAAAGATTCATGGCGAGGCCTTTAGAGTGGAAATGGCCAAGGTGGAAAATAACATACTTACCCTCCGCCAGGGCAAGGACTTTTTCCCAGACCGCGCGGTGACCATCTTTATGTTCTTGAAAAAAGGAGAGGCATTAGAAGGCAGAACGTTCAATATCTCCTCAGATCATGGATTCGGAGCGCCGCATATCCATATGAAATGGAGAGACGGGGGCAAGAAAGCGCCTGAGACGAAGATCTTCATGAAAGAATATACCATGCGGCTCCAGTTCAAAGAAAAGGAGAATGGGGCATTGCCGGGAAATATCTTCCTTGCTTTACCTGATGATTCAAAGAGCTTTGTTGCGGGCACTTTTCTGGCCCAGCTCAAGTAAAGCACCCCCCGTTGAGGCGAGTGAAATTCAATATCAGTCCTGCTTGGACCCTTTTGGGTGGAGCCCTTTCATGGCGTTCTTGATCCGGCCCTTTAGGGCCGGGTCATTTTTGGAGAGCTCGTCTGCCTTTTGAAAGTGAAATATGGCCTTTTCCCTCTTTCCCAACCTCTTGAAATATATACCAAAATTGTAGTGGGCAAGGGCGAGCTTCCCTTCTTTCCCATATGATACCCCAAGATTATAAAAGACTTGTACGCTGGCCGCGTTCATTGCCACCAGCCTTTCATAGAGTCGTATCGCTTTTTCGTATTTCTTTAAGTTCTGGTAAGAGAAGGCCAGATGGAATGCGAGCGAAACGTCCTGTGGATCTATGCTCAGCGCTTTTTCAAAAACGGCTATAGCCTCCGCATCCTGACCCTTCATCTGATAGGACTTACCCAGGCTTCTTAAGACGGGTACTGATTTGGGTTGTGCGAGCAGGGCCTTTTGAAAATGCTTTATGGCCAGGTCGTATTCCGATTTTTCATTCATGACCAAACCCAGCCCGAAGTGAGCCAATCCTGAATCAGGGTTCTTCTCAAGCTCTCTATTAAACACTCTCTCGGCGTCTCGAGGCTCCACAGACTTAGCCCTGACAATCGTTTTAAAAAAGGGCCAAAGCGCTCTAAATCTGGCTGCCTCCCTACTGTCCGGTTTTTTTGAATAATCCCGCAGCATGATATCCAGATTCGATGTCCTCTCTGGTCCTGTCGGGTGGGTTAAAAGGTAGGCGGGAATCGTATCGGTACCGATCCACTGGTTCTTCTGGATCTTATTTAGCGAGGCTATCAGACCAGCGGGGTCAAAAGTCGATTGATCCGTATATTTAAAGCCCAACTGGTCTGCCTGACGTTCATCCTCTCGGCTATAATGCAGCTGCGCCTGCGCAGTTGCGGCTTGCGCTCCAGCCACAATGGCGGCACCAGCGCTCCCCCCAATAAGGATACCCGCTAAAAGCCCTGCCAGCGTGGCCCATCCAAGACTCTTGCTCTGATCTAAACGATGTGCCAGATGCCTGGCTGTAACGTGCCCAATTTCATGGCACATCACAGCGGCCAACTCGTCAATTTCATCCATCTCGTTGATAAGACCGGAGAACACGAAGATGTGACCCCCTGGACCTGCAAAGGCATTTAAGTCATTATCGTTGACCAGATAGAAATGGAAAGGCCAATACTTGACTTCAACAGGTTCCAACAGATACTGACCCAGGGCATTAACGTATTGCTGGGCATAGTCATCATCCATTAAATCTAGAACTTGCCGTATCTGGATGAGAAATTTTTGGCCCATGATTCTCTCTTCCTCTGCTGATAGGGCAAAAGCCTTAGGCACTCCCAGATATGGTTGAAAACACAGGTGGAGTGAGAGGACAAAACTAATGATCAATTTAGTTAGATTTCTGCCTGTTATCCTCATCTAACTCTATCCTCGGGGCCTCTAGCCAGAGACCTTCAAGATCGTAGAACTCTCTGACGGGCTGGTAGAATATGTGGATCACCACATCGCCATAATCCAACAACACCCAATTCCCTTCTTGCTCTCCCTCTAAACCATAAGTCCTGAAGCTCTCCTCACGCATCCTTTTTGTCAAATGCCGGGTAATTGCCTGCACCTGTCGGATGGAGTTTCCGCTGGCGATGAGAAAATAATCCGTTATGGATGTGAGTGTTCCCACTTCGAACAGGACCGGATCAACAGCCTTTCGCTCCTTTATGATGCCAAGACACAGGCGTGCCTTATCGAGGGCTTTCATCAGTCCTATATAACCCCTTTTCCATAAGATAGGCCCTAACCGATTCCGGGATCAAAAAACGAATCGTCTTCCCAGAAGCGACCAGTCCTCTTATCTGAGTGGATGATATGTCCATTAGGGTGGCTTCTTTATATATCAGTACGTTTCCTGATGAATGGACAAAGGTGTGTTCTTTATCCGATCTGTCAAAACCCGCGTTCAGGGACAGAAGAAAGGGCTCCAATTCCTCGGATTGACTTCTCGGCCTGTTAATGACCACGAAGTTTGCATAATCGAAGAGCCTTTCATATTCCTTCCAAGTCTTAATCTCCAGAAAGGCATCCATGCCGAGAATGAAGAAAAGGATGGGGCTTGGCTTGAAAATCTGATGACATTCTCTGAGGGTTTCGATGGAGTAGGAAAGTCCCTGACGACGCCCTTCCAGGTCCAGGACCTCCAACATGGGAGATTCTTCGGCTGCCAACTGGGTCATAGCGAGCCGGTGGTGAAAAGGCGTGATGGGCCTTGTCTCCTTATGCGGGGGGACTGCCGCGGGAAGGAGATAGATCCTTTCCATTTCCAGTTCCTCACCTATCTCCTCGGCGACACGCAAATGCCCAAGATGGATAGGATCAAAAGTGCCCCCAAGAATACCTAGCCTCAATTCTCTCCCCTTGTCGAACCCTGGAGTAATGGAGTGCTGGAGTACTGGAGTAATGCATTCAGAAGAGAAGTCAAAGAAGATTCTTTCATGCTCCCTATGTTCCAATACTCCATCACTCCATTACTCCAATCTTATTCTCTTACTTGTCCGTCCCCGTAAACTACAAATTTTGTTGTGGTCAATTCCTCCAACCCCATTGGACCAAAGGCATGAAGTTTTGAAGTGTTGATGCCGATCTCAGCGCCTAGACCCAGCTGGAACCCGTCGTTGAAACGGGTGGAGGCATTGACCAGAACCACTGAAGAGTCCACCTCGGCCAGAAAGCGTTGAGATCTCTTGTAGTCTTTGGTAATAATAGCCTCCGTGTGCTTGGAGCCATATTTCTCAATGTGGTCGAGGGCCTCGTCCATACTTGAGACGATCTTCACTGAAAGGATAAGATCCAGAAACTCCGCAGGCCAGTCCGATTCCACAACCGCCTTCGTTCCAGGGGCTATAGCCGATGTCTTCGGACATCCTCT
>JASFEQ010000316.1:0-5445 GCA_050124735.1 Desulfobacteraceae bacterium
TCCATGGACAAGATAAAAGCGATAGGATTCGACCTTTTCAACACACTGATAACTGCGGATAACCAGGCCCTCATTGATGCCATGGGCCGTTTGACGCAAAGTCTCCAGCAGAGCGGCCTCGCCCTTGAGTTAGACGCATTTAAAAAGGCCCACCGGGACGCCGCCCTCCGCTTTATAAAAGAGACCCGGCAGCACGGGAAAGAGACCCACAATCGCTTCTGGATCAGTGCCGCATTAGAGACTCAGGGGCACAATGTCCCACCCGATGACCCCATCATCGCAACGGCTGTAGAGGCCTATTTCTCCGCCTTTCCTGAGCACATCCAGCTTATCCCGGGAACCAGTGAGATGTTTGGCAATCTCAAGGGCAGATACCGTCTGGGCTTACTATCCAACTTCACCCATGCGCCTGCGGCCAGGGCGGTCATTGAAAGCGTGGGACTGACCTCCTTCTTCGATGTCCTGATCATATCCGGCGAGCTCGGCTACTGCAAACCACACCCCCTAGTCTTTCGCCGACTCGTTGAGCAACTGGGTGTCAAAAAAGGCCAGATTCTCTTCGTGGGAGATGACCCGCTGCCAGATATAACCGGTGCCTCACAGGCAGGACTTCAACCCGTATGGATGACCTATGCCCACCAAAAAAACATCCCCCTTTCTGCGAGCACTTCCTCTGACGCGGAAATGGTGGACGACAAGGTCCCTGTCATTTCCACATGGCAAGACCTGCTCGACCTCTTAGATGGGAAATGAGGAGGGGAGTAGAAATTTCTCTGCTGAAACGATGAACCGTTTGTTCACACCCTTCCTGCCCTCCCCCTCTAGAGGCTTTGTCCTAATTCGACAAAACTGTCATTCCGGGCGAGCCTTGTAAGCCTGCCCCGTATCCGATGCGGGCCCTGGCCCGTGCTTGATGCAGGGTTGGGCGAGACCCGGAATCCAGGGAAGTCGCGGAAAATCAAATCATTCTGGATCCCGGCTCGCATCCCGCTCCGCGGGACTTGGCCGGGATGACGAATTGCGACACAGCCTCCTACGGGGGGAAGGCAGTGTGAGGGTGAAGTCCTTTGCAGATGGAAAAGAGGCCATTGCACATCATGTGATTCTATCTGTGGAATTCATCCACGTTCTTGTATTGAGAATAGAGAATATACCCTCCCCAGGCGAGTGCTATGATGATCAGGATAATGCCAATGGTATATGACATCTTGGCAAGGGTATGATCATACCTTAGCCATCCGAGGGTCCGCAGAATATTTTCCCAGTCGTGACCATCTGTTTCACGACCTGTCACGCCTCCCAGAAGTATAAGCCTCAGGGCCCTGGCATCATTAATGTAAGGAGCAATATCAATAAAATTCTGCCCAAACCACCACAAGCAGGCCGATGCACCGAAGTTATTTCGGACTCCAATCAAGAAAGCAAACAGGCAAACAAGAGGCATCAGGAGTTGGCCCAGAGTTCCACCCAGAAACATCATGAATCGTCCAAAGGGGATGAAAAAGATGTGTCCTGCTTCGTGAAAGGGTAGATTGATCAGGTGCATAAAGGGCATGACCTTGTAGGCCATTTCCACCGATGAAAAGACATACTTGAAACCATAGATGAGAAGGACAAGATAGAGGATGGCTCTTCCGCAAAAATAGAAAATATTTACATCCGGCTCAACATAGAAAAGGAGGTCTTTCAGCCAGGGGAGTAACTCAAATGCTGTGGATTCTTCTGCTATGGGAGAAGTTCTGAGGGGCTTGGACCTTTCCTCGGCCCGGGTTTTCCCTGAAGATATGTACTTCTCAAAAATGATCCCACATCTGAGACATTCTGAGTTCCCTTCAGGTTGTTCAAAATGGCACTTTGGACAAATCACTTTAATTCCCCTGACACCGAGGCGAGATCTTTTACTTAGAATAGTTTAGGAGAATGGTGTTTCGGGGTCAATGCAAAAGCCCCCATGCATGGGCCATTCGCGTACAGCACGTTAGCTGCCAGCAGCGAGACTATCCTCTTTAACTGCACATACCTAAGCGCATCCAGCAACCCCAAACCATCACGTGTCATACCTTGACACACAAGCGTAACTTTGCTAAAATACTAAAAAAATCAATCTCCTGGCAGTTACCCTTCTCACTCGGAACCTCTGTTGCCACCTCGTTGGTGGGCTGCTACCTGGGAAGCGACCCAGATTCGAATGCACCGGAAGCGCACAGCGAGATCAGCCCAGGAGATTTTGTTGGTTTTATGAACTCCCCAGCATCAAATCAGGCCTATTCCCAGGAGGCAGTCAGGGCGGCTAAAAACGTTGTCACCTCCCTCTCCCTTGCCCTTAAGAAATTCTCCCTCTATCCCGAAGACCACAACCATTGTCAAGCGGCCATGGTACGCCTAGGACACGACCTGGAGACTTTTCTGGATAATGAGGAAAAGCTTGTTTTACGTGTGGAAAAAGATCGGATTCTCTTCGAGGGTAAGGCGATACATGAAGGAGAAGCCAAAGAGGGCGATCTGGCCTTTGCTCTTTTCAGGGATGCCATTTACAAGCTAATTTTTCATAAAGGTATCGATTCCCGGCAAATAGACCTATTCATCAGGATCCTTAATCAGTACAGGACCCTCCCGCCTGAGGCTGAGGGTGATATTGTTACGGCCCTCTGGGAAGCCCAATTGCCTCACCTTCAATATGAAGCGGATGATAAAATCCTGGAAGCTGATCTGGACGTGGACCTCTCCCATTCGGAAGAGGAGGGAACAAAAGAGTCAGACTTCTACTCGACTCTGGAGATGCTTCTCGATACCGAAGCCTCTCCAGCGGGATTCCACGGTGATAGGGATTTGCCTCCCCTAGAGCCGTGCTCTTTCCAATTAACGACAGAGGAAGTGGAAACACTCCAAGAGATGGTCCGCCGCGAAGAAAAACGAGATGCGACTCAGGAGATTCTGGATATGCTGGCCGATATCCTCAAGGACCAGAGAGACGAAGAATATTTCGACGTTGTCCTGGAATACATGGAGGAAGAGCTGCAGGCAGCTCTTGGTCGAAAAAATTTTGACATTGCGCTACGCATTTTAAAAAGACTTATCCAAATCCTCATGCTCTGCAAAGAATCCTCCTCATGGGCCCTTTCCAGAATCAACACGTTTTTTCTGAGGGTGTGCGAGCCCGATTTTCTTGCACCCCTACAGGAGGTCTGGCCCACTTTGAGTGCATCGGAGATTGGGAAACTCAGAATGTTCCTGGTGCTCTTGCCTCCCAAGGCTGTCGGCGCCCTTGGTGCCAGGTTGCTTGAAGCGGGCTCTCCCGCGGTCCAAAAAATGCTCTCAGATGTGATTGTTTCACTCGCATCCCGAGATTTTGGGCCCCTTGAAAAGCTGTTAGATACGGCAGAAGAAAAGCTCGTGTGCTGTCTTGTCCCCCTGCTTGGCCGTATGAACGATGAAAAATCCTCCAAGGCTTTGGTCCATATGGCTCATTATCCATCAGAACGGGTCCGGAAGCAGGCGCTCTCTGCCATTATGGCCCGCGACCTGTGGGTTCCCGACAAACTCACATCTCTCATGGATGACGACAACACCTTTATACGACAACTCTTGATAAAGTATCTGGGATCGAGGCGAAGTCAGGCCGCAGAAAGGCTCCTCCTGGATTACCTCCGAAACCGAAAGTATCGCCATACGGACGACGAAAGTCTCTCTGCCTGTTTCAGGGCCCTGGGCAGATGCGGCAAAACTGAAGCTATCCCGTTCCTACGAGATACGCTTATGAGAGGGGGCTGGATCTCCAGATTTCGTGTTTCTGCGCTCCGGGAATATGCAGCCCTCGCACTCACGGAGCTCGGGACGGATAAAGCGAAGCAGATTTTGGAGGAGGCTTCGCAGAGCTGGTTTCCAGGCATACGTAGTTCCATTCGATCCGCCATGCAGGCGTAGAGGATTTCATGAACGAAAAGAAGATGACCCCTAAAGAGACTCAAAAATCAGCTTCGTGGGAGGAATCCCTCTTTCTTGCCCTGTATCGCACCATACAGACCCTGAAAATCCACCAAGATAACAATCAGTTGGTTCGGATATGCTTGACGCGATTTAAGCAGAATGTCTCCAAAATGGAGATGGACGATGATCTCACATTATTGATCTATGAAGGACGGTTTTACGTTCAAGGCGAGAAGGTTCAATACCACAAACAGCTCGTCAGCCTCATCCAAGCCCTGATGGACTTCCTTGAAAAACGGGGCCTAAAGGGATTGCGTTTCTTTCCTGAAGTGAAGGAGGTGCCTCTTGGAGAGATCCTCGCCTTTTTTCGTTTGTTGATCCAGTCCATAGAGCACAAGTCCCCTGCCCTCTGGCTCTCGGAACAAGTGGGCGGCATTAGGTTTTCTTGGGTTAACATCGTAGAGGAGAAGGGATTGAGACGAAGGCAGTCTAATTCTGGCCTCCAGAAAAGAGCACGCACGGCTTACTTTAGTTCCATCACCTCGGTAAAACAGGTTTCTCAGAAGATGTCCGTGCAGGGTTATGCGGGCGTTCGTAAAGCGAAGAGGATGGTTCAGAATATGGTGGACGTTGCTGTGGAAGATGAAGGCATCCTCCTGGGACTGGGCACTATCAAAGATTACGACGACTACACTTACACACACTCCGTCAATGTGGCGGTCTTGTCCTTATGCCTCGGCAACCGTATTGGTTTATCTCGCACCTCATTGGAGCATCTTGGTATCTGTGGGCTCTTTCATGACTTGGGAAAAGTGGAAATCCCTCGTGAAATCGTCACCAAGCCAGAAGAACTGAACACAGGGGAATGGGAGGTGATTCGAAGCCATCCACTGGCGAGCGTAAAACAGATCCTCAAGTTAACCGCCTCCCACGATCTTAAGTCAGAAATCCTTCTTGCGCCCTTCGAACACCATATGAAGCTCGATCATACGGGCTATCCGCAAGTACACTTCAAGAAAGAGATAAGCCTCTTTGGAAGGATATTACATACAGCCGACGTCTATGACGCTATCACTTCGCCAAGGGTTTACCGCCGCTCTGCTCTCAGTCCTGACAAGGCGCTTAGTTATATGTTAGAAAGGGCAGGAACAGATTTCGACCCAATTCTGTTGAAAGTCTTTGCTGCGATGATGGGCACATATCCAATGGGAACCCTTTTGGAACTGGATACGGGAGAGAGAGGTCTGGTATTGGATTACCCCTTAAATTCTGGGGGCACATTACCTCGAATTGTCCTGCTGGAAGAAGACGGTGACGGTGAATTTAGGCGGGGCGATGTGGTAAATCTGGGAGAAAAAGATCCAGAGACAGGGGCCTACCTCAGAAATGTTGTTACAAGCCTCAATGCGGCCTCCTCTGGAATCCAACCCGCGAGTTTTATATTCGAAGCTTAGATATCCCTCTTTGACAGCCTCTTTGGGTCTGTGAGACTCTATCATTAGACCCTTTTCTTGTGCG
>JASFEQ010000317.1:0-5438 GCA_050124735.1 Desulfobacteraceae bacterium
GCTGGGACCAAACAGGTGGTACGACGCGGGAGATAAACGTTTTCATCCTGATAACATTATCTGGTGCGGCAGGGAGACCGATATCACGGCTATCACAGATAAGGAGACGGGGAAGCTCGTATGGCAGATTGGTCCTGATTATGATAGGACACAGGATTTGATGGAGTTGGGCTGGATCATCGGCCAGCACCATGGGCACATGATCCCCAGGGGCCTTCCTGGCGAGGGTAACATCTTGATCTTTGATAACGGCGGATGGGCCGGATACGGGGCCCCTAACCCGGGCTCTCCAACCGGGTTTATGAATGCACTCAGGGATTATTCCCGTGTTCTGGAGTTTGACCCGACCACACTTAAAATTGTCTGGCAATACACACCCATTGAGGCAGGATTCATAAAACCGGTGGATCTCAACAGGTTTTACAGCCCTTTCATCAGTTCGGCCCAACGCTTGCCCAACGGAAACACCATGATCGTGGAAGGATCGGGTGGTCGCATTTTCGAAGTCACAACCAAACATGAAATTGTCTGGGAATACATTAGCCCTTACTGGGGCCAGTTGATGCAAATAAACATGGTCTATAGGGCCTACAGGGTCCCCTACGAATGGATCCCACGGCTTGACAAGCCTAAGGAGACTCCCATCGAACCTATTGATGTGAGGACGTTCAGATTGCCGGGTGCCGGAGGGATTGGACCACAGAGAGTCACTGAGGTGGAAGGCTTGATTCCATACAGAGGTGATTCCGCCCTGTGTGTCGTAACAGATGCCGAAGAATAGATTAAGAAGAGGACGGCTTGGTTATAGACGGTTAAGTGAGTGGAGGTCGTAAGCCTCCTGGAAAGCAGGAGGCTCGTCTGGATAGAGTTAACCTTAATAAAAGAAGGAGGTCAAAGATGAAAAAAAGGTTTTCAAAAATCATGGTAGGTTTATTCATTTCTTCTTTAATCATGACTTTTGGCGTGTGTGCCTGGTCAGCAGATAAATACGAGCTGAGATACGCCAGTGAGTATCCGGACAAGCATCCCACGGTGAGAAATGCTATCCTGCCCTGGATGGATGAGGTGAAGAAACTCAGCGGCGGCCGATTGGTGATCCATTTTTTTAATCCAAACGCCATTGCTCCCGCAAGAAAGGTCTATGACGCACTGGTCGCGGGTTCCATTGATATGACCGGTTCTCCGTGTCATTGGGTTCATGGTAAATTCCCCTTGAATACGGTCATCCAGACACCCCTCATTTTTAATGGTGCTGAGGCTGGCAGCCTTACTGTCTGGGATATGTATAATAAATACCCGGAGTGGAGAGCTGAATTTAAAGACATCAAAGTGTTATGGCAGTGGACAGGGGCAACATTCAACCTCCACACCGTTAAAAAGCAGGTTCGCACGTTGGATGACTTAAGAGGCATGAAGATCATCGGCATTAACCCCCAAATTCGGGAAGCCCTTAAAATATTCGGAGCAAACCCCATTGATGTGTCACCCCAGGATTCATATCTGGCCCTGGAAAGGGGCATGGCACAAGGCATGGCTTTCCCCATAGCGCCGCTCAAAGCCTTCAAAATCAGCGATGTGGCAAAATACCATACCATCATAGACGCCTTGGTAGATCCATTCTATGGGGCCATAAACACCAGGAAATGGAACAGCCTACCTCCTGACCTACAGAAGATACTCCTGGACACGACGGGCAGGAAAATGGCCCGAAGATGTGGTCTGACCCTCGATGAGGGCTCTATTGAGGATTCAAGATGGATGAAGACGAAAGGTCACAAATTCTATGTATTATCGGCAGCCGAGAGAAAGAGATTTCAAGATAAGACTAAGATTATTCATGATAAGTGGGTCAAGCGCATGGAGAAGAAGGGTCATAAGAATGCCGCTCTAATCCACGATGATGTGGTGCGAACAGGGAAAGCCTATTCAAAGGCAACCGTGGGAGGGTATAGATAATAGGGCAGGGCCATATCCCTATGTAAAATCCCCTCAACACAGAGATCGATCCCCCACGTCCCCGTGCCTATCACGGGGATGTGGGGAACAAACATAACGCTCCTTTGCCTGGAAATGATAACAGGGCCATCATGTCAAATGAGAGTTGACTGAGTAAGCGTGGGAAAGGAGGCTGTACGATCATATGACAAAAGGCTTAAGTTTGGTAACAGCAAAACTAGAAAGATTCATAGGATCGGCAAGTGGAATAGCTAATTACATCGGTCTTGGCTTACTATTGATCATGCCCTTGCCGGTTTTCTTTGATGTCATAGCCCGGTTTTCGTTTAAGGGGTCCATACCGGGCGTCATCGAGATTGAAGGGTTTATCCTGCTTATTATCGTCTTCCTGGGTATTGCATTTATACAGTTTAATGAGGGGCATATTCGAATAGGATTCATTGTTTCGCGTTTTCCCAAATGGATTCAAAACCTTCTTGATTGTTTCCATTATCTCATATGCGCGCTGTTTTTTGGCATGATGTCTTCCCAGTTACTCATGCAAGGCATCAAAAAAATGCAGGACAGTGTCATAACCTATGAACTTGAGTTGCCCGTATGGATCTTCTGGTTTGTGGGTGCCATAGGCGTTCTTATTCTGGCCTTTGTGGTGGCGCTGGATTTCTTGCGGGCCCTGCAGCGTTCCCTTGCGGATAAGCGATGGCCATGGTTAATCCTCGCTTTGGCCATGGCCTGTTTCATATTGATTGCGCCGCTGGCAGGTGTTGCGCCCAAGGGTTTGAGCGGCGCGACCGCTGGTGTTCTGGGGATGTGTTTCCTTTTTTTGCTCCTGTTTTTGGGAATGCCCATCGGGTTTGGTATGGCCCTGACCGGATTGTTCGGTATGATTGTGGCTTACAAGGCGGTGCTGCCTTCTCTCGCTATGCTTGGCATTGGCCCCTTTGATACCGCATCCAACTACATGTTGACCGTAGTGCCCCTGTTCATCCTCATGGGAGAATTTGCCTATCACTCAGGGATCAGCGAAGATCTTTTTGAGACCGCGAATAAATGGTTGGGGCGCCTGCCCGGAGGTCTGGCCATGTCTTCAGTGGCGGGATGCACAGGTTTTTCAGCCGTATGCGGTGACAGTTTGGCCACAGCAGTGACCATGGGGACAGTCGCTCTCCCTGGAATGAAAAAACATAAGTACGACATGAGCCTGGCAACAGGCTGTTTGGCTGCGGGCGGAACCATGGGCATCCTTATCCCGCCCAGCGTGGGATTTATCTTCTATGCCATCGTCACCGAAGAATCCATCGGAAGGCTTTTTGTTGCAGGTATAGGACCCGGTATACTCCTTGCCATCTTGTTTAGCAGCGTCATCTATCTTCGTGCCAAGATTAACCCCGCGTTAGCACCTAGGGGTGAGCCTACGAGCCTAAAAGAGAAGCTTGTCTCTCTGAAAGGCGTCATAGGCATGCTGATCCTGTTTCTGCTCATATTGGGCGGCATATTGGGCGGTATTTTCAGTCCTGTGGAGGGGGGCGCCATCGGGTCTGTGGGCGCCTTTGTATACGCGCTTATCAGAAGACGGGTAAACAGGAAGATGATCATCTCCTCCCTGCAGGATTCATTGAACATCACATGCAAGCTCCTCCTGATTCTGATCGGTGTAGGTGTCTTTGGCTACTTCCTCGCGGCGACTCGGTTGCCCTTTGCTTTGGCGGATTTTGTGACCGGCTTGCCCATAAACCGGTATTTTATATTTACAGGCGTCATCATCTTTTTCATTGTTCTCGGTTGTCTTTTGAACGTGATTCCCATGATCCTGCTTGTCTTGCCCACCATCTTTCCGGCGATTACGGCTCTGGGCTTTGACCCGATCTGGTTCGGGGTGGTCACCGTTCTCACCATGGAGATGGGACAGATTACACCTCCCATTGGCGTGAATGTTTTCGCCATTGGCAGCGTCGCCAAAGACGTACCCATGCAGGACATTTTTCGAGGCATTTTCCCATTTTTTTTGTGTATGATAGCATGCGTTGTGCTTCTGGTTATTTTCCCACAGATTGCTCTTTACCTGCCCAATCTACTTTTCAATTGATTTCTTCCAAATAAGCGTGAAAGGATCAGATTTAGGGATTTGTATTGACTAAGAGATGCGGCAAATCATAATCAAAGGCGTATACCCAAACTGAACGGATTCCCAATGGAAAAAAACGGGTTTCTATGAAAAAAAGTGTTTGACAGCGGTGCGCAAAGGATATAGTTATAATTTCATAATATGATAACGGGTCTTGTAATATGAGACAGCTAACCCAAAAAGTCAACTCCATCGATAAGGCCCTGACCATCCTTTCATGCTTTGTTCCTTACAACCAAGAGATGGGTACAGTGGAAATCGGCCAGAGGCTTGGTTTTCACAAGGCGACCGTCTCCCGAATCCTTCAAAACCTGACCAGACACGGTTTTCTGAGTCAAAATTCCCAGACAAGAAAGTTCACGTTGGGCCCCTCTGTAATGGACCTGGCACGGGCCGTGAATCAATCACTCAGGACGAATCTGGTTCCCATAGCAAAGCCATTCATCGATGATCTCAGAGACAAGCTCAAAGAAACTGTCATTTTAGAAGTTCTTACGGGTAAAAGCACGTTTATGGCCTATATCGCTGAGGGGCCACAGCTGGTCAGGCTCGCCGGAAGCATCGGAGACAGACTGCCCATCCACGCAGCCGCTGGAGCCAAAGCCATTCTCGCCTTTTCTGCGCCGGAGATCGTGAAGAGCCTTCTTGGTGTGAAACTTCAGAATTTTACCAAGTACACCATCACAAACCCAGTGACACTCAGCCGTCAGTTGGAAGACGTTAGAGAGTTGGGTGTCGCCTTTGATCAGGAGGAAATCGACGAAGGCACAAGCGCCCTCGGCGCACCCATATTCAATCACGAGCAAATACCCGTGGCAGCGGTGGTGGTCGCGGGGCCCTCGCAGAGAGTTGCCTGGAAAGAAGATTCGGAGATGGTATCTGTACTAAAGGAGACAGCAGCCAAGATTTCAGCGCAAATGTATTACAAGAGAGAGCATCCAAAGGTGAGAGAGCAAAGAAAATCCAGGGCCGTGTGAGTTGGCCGCCCAGGGTTCTTTTGATCTAAAAAGAAACAGATAAGGCCTTTTGAGGGGTTAGGTGCTGTGTCAGATATTCTGGTGGCAAACCATTTACATAAGAGCTTTGGTAGCCTCGTGGCCGTCCATGAGCTATCTTTCGAGGTAAGAGCGGGGGAGATTCTCGGTATGATGGGGCCCAACGGCGCGGGAAAGACCACCGTATTCAACCTCCTCACGGGAATTCTCAAACCTGATGCAGGCGCGATCACCTTCAATGGGGTAGATATTACGCATGAATCCCCTTCCAAGCGATGTCAACGGGGAATTGGGCGGACCTATCAAATTCCACGGCCCTTTGACAAGATGAGCGTCTTTGAGAATCTTCTGGTCGCTGCTGT
>JASFEQ010000318.1:0-5424 GCA_050124735.1 Desulfobacteraceae bacterium
CCTGGCCATTAAACTCAATAAGAGAGAATTTGGCTCTTTGGTGGATTACTTTGGTGGCCAGAAGGACTTAAAAGAAAAGGTTATTCGGGTCCTTCACAATCTCAGCTTTGTGGAGGATCCCACACGGGTCTTGAGGGCCATACGGTTTGAACAGCGATTCGGTTTTCGAATCGATAAGCTGACCCTTGCCCTTATGAAAAATGCGGTCAAAATCAACTGTTTTAAGGCGCTTTCCGGCAGACGGCTTTTCCTGGAACTGAAGTTGCTGTTGAAAGAGCAAGAACCGCTGCAAAGCATCAGGAGAATGAATGAGTTCCGTCTGCTACAAGTCATTTCTCCAGAGATTGAATTTACAAAAGACTTGAAAACCCTCCTTCCAGAGATAGAGGGGGTCTTATCATGGTACAATCTCCTTTATCTGGAAGACCTTTACGAACCTTGGAAGGTCTATTGGCACGGGCTCACTTCCGCGCTTGATACGAAGGCCTTGCACCGGTTGGCAGAGAGAATGCAGATGGTGGATCAGGAAAGTCGAAGGATGATCTGGGAGAGGGAAGAATTGGGGGAGTTTTTGGAGAAACTTTACAGGTTAAAGACAGAGGACAAATATGGACTCTATACATTGCTTTCTCATTATGATACAGAGATCCTCCTTTACATGATGGCAAGAGTGAACAACGAAAAAATCAAGCGTATGATCTCCAACTATTTCACAAAACTGAAAAATACGAAGATCATGCTCAGTGGCAAGGATTTGAAGGGCATGGGCGTGAAGCCGGGGCCTATTTACAAAGAGATATTTGATAGTCTCTTAAAGGCCAGACTCAACAATTTGATCAGAACAAAGGATGATGAGGCCGGGTTCGTAAAGGAGATGTTCGAAAACCACTTGGAAAGGGCATAGAAGAGTTCCTGGTCGTTGTGCCCCACCCTGCCCCACAGCGACGAGAACAAAAAATGACTAATGAGCCCAGTGAAATAGTCCTTGGATGAAAATGCGCAGCGAGCCCATTCCTTGCAGCGACTCGACTTGCTTTCGACACGCTCAAGCCCTGAGTTTACCGAAGGGAGCCCCTCGGCCGTGAGCCCTTCGATGTACTCAGGGTTTCGAGTAGAGCCGAGAAACTTGAGGCCGAATGGCTCGTCGACAAGTCTTGTCGGAGCAGAGCGGAGATCCCGTTTCAGCGGGGCTGCAGGGAGCTTCAATTCGGGGAATTTCACGGGACAGGCAAAGGACCAATGACGATCACTATGGACTATGAAGTTAAGCTGGAAATCTTCCAGGGTCCCTTGGACCTCCTCCTTCACCTGATTCGCAAGAACGAGGTGGACATCTTTGATATCCCTATTGCAACGATTGCGGATCAATATTTGGAATACCTGGACATGATGAAGGCCTTGAACATAAATGTGGCGGGTGATTTCTTGGTAATGGCTTCGACGCTCCTTCATATTAAATCCAAGCTCCTGCTTCCCCATCTGCAAGAAGATGAAGAGGAAGACCCTCGAGTGGAGATTACTCGACCACTCCTGGAATACCTGCGCTTGAAAGAGATGGCAGGAGAACTACTAGAAAGGGAGCTATTGGACAGAGATGTCTTTACCCGTCGGTTATCCCCTGATTACACGGTTCAACTGGAAAGTGAAGAACCTCTCCTGGATGTCAATCTTTTCCAACTCATGGATGCTTTTAAGAGGATTCTTGACGAGAGGCTTCCAGGCGTTCCATTGAGGGTAGAATTTGAGAAATGGTCCCTCAAAGACAAGACGACCCATATCCTTGAACGCCTAAAAGATGAGGGCTCCATCTACTTTCGAGACCTTTTCACAGAGGACAGGACAATCTCCGAATTCATTGTTACCTTTTTGGCCTTGCTGGAATTGGTCAACGTTGGCATGATCAGAGTCTTCCAACCTGACCTAGACAAGGATATACGACTGAAGGCCCTTTTCGAAGATAATGAGGATAACTAACCTGACACGGAGTCATGGAGTATTGGATTATCTACTTCCATTCTTATCCTTTCGCATGCCCCATTATTCCAGTACTCCATGACTCCATTTTTCAGTCGGAGACGGTGCTTATGACTAAATCACTGAAACTTATCGTGGAAGCAATGCTCTACGCTGCAGAGAAACCGCTCAGCGCCAGAGAAGTTCATTCCATCATTCCCGATGCCAAGTTACCCGACATAAAAAGTGCCCTGAAGGTTCTGCAATATGAATATGAGGCCATGGGGCGAAGCTTTACCCTCAAAGAGGTGGCAAATGGCTATCAATTCAGGAGCCGTTCCGAGTATGGGGCCTATATCATGAAAATGCTTCAGCGCTCACCAAACAGGCTATCCAACGCATCTATGGAAACCTTGGCGATCATTGCTTACAAACAACCCATTCTTCGTCAAGAGGTGGAAAGGCTAAGAGGGGTGGATGTGGGAGGCATTTTGAGGGCTTTACTTGAAAAGGACCTGATAAAGGTCATGGGCCGTAAAAATTTGCCCGGAAGGCCCCTCATCTATGGCACAACGAAAAAATTCCTGGAGGTATTTGACCTGAAAGACCTTGAGTCACTCCCAAAATTGAAGGAGTTCAAGGCCCTAGGCGGGCAAGACGAAACACAATCTAATCAAGAGGAAATACCATTTCAAAATGAGTCCAGAGAGGACCTCTTCGAACAAGAAACTCCCCCAAAGACAGCGGATTAACAGGATTTTATCTCTGGCTGGCCTGGCATCGAGGCGAAAAGCGGACGAACTGATCAAGGCCGGACGTATTCGTCTAAATGGACTTGTCATCAGGGAGCCAGGGACCCGTGCGTTATGGGGAATAGATAGCATCAAGGTGGATGGTCAAGAGATACCAAAGCCTTTTGAGAGGATCTATCTGATGCTCAACAAACCCTTTGGCTATATATGCGCCCTGAGCGATCCGGCTGAAAGGCCCATTGTGACCGACCTCTTGAAAGATATCAAAGAGAGGGTCTATCCTGTTGGGCGCCTAGACTTTGACACCCTTGGATTATTACTCCTGACCAATGACGGCGAATGGGCCCATCGCCTCACTCATCCACGCTACCATGTTCCCCGGACGTACAAGCTAACCTTAGAGGGCAAAATAACTGAGCAGACCTTGAATCGCTTGAGAAGAGGCATCCGACTTGTTGACGGTCCGACAGGCCCTTGCAAGGTCACCCCCATTCAGCAGGATGAGCAGAAGAGTATTATCCGGATGACCATTACCATGGGAAGATCGAGAATGCTCAGGCGCATGCTGGATGCAGTCGGATACAAGGTCATCCACCTCATTAGGACAGGGTTCGGGAGTCTTGAATTGGGCGATCTGAAAATTGGCGATTACCGCCCTCTCGTGAGCCATGAGATACAGGCCATGAAAAAAATGATAGGGATGGCCTGAGTTTTTTGTTTACACCCTTCCCTTTCTGGTGTATGGCTAATATCCTGTTTAATCCCCTCAACCGATCAAACGAATAACTATTAACGAATAACAGATAACTTATAACTTGGGCGGTTAACTCAGCGGGAGAGTGCCATCCTCACACGGTGGAAGTCGTGGGTTCAAACCCCACACCGCCCACCATGCAAAATCAAAGGGTTACTGGAGACACTGGTAACCCTTTTTCCGTTTACTCAACATCCGCCCCATAGAGATTTTGCTTTCCCATCTCCAGGCTCTTTCTCGATTGGCTAGTTCCAGTAAATGCCGGAAACCTTTTTTAGCTCAGCATGCCTTTGGCTAAGAAAGGCGATTGTCTGGAGATTGACAAAACGTCTGATTTTGGCTAATTCTGGCCTGGATTTACCAATGAATATTGCTTTCCCCCGAGGCGGGTTAACCCTTAGAAGGAAAAAAGCCATGAGAAAGGGATTATTGATTATTCTTTGTCTTTTAGCAACCTGTTGTGCAACACCCCCACCTCAGGCGGCGTTGCCAGTAACAGAAGCAGGCAAGAAAATGGTGGAAAGCTGCAATTACTTGGGTAATGTTACCGGTTCAATCAAAGTTGGATATGGATTTATGTCAGAAAGGGAAAAGATAGATAATTGCAAGAGATCAGCCAAAGAACAAGCGTTTCAATTGGGTGCAACGCACATATGGTTCAGAGTCTATGGCGAAGATTCAAGTGGAGCCCCTTTTTTGACAGCACAAGCTTTCAGGTGTCGAAAAAATTAAACACTTAAATTGAGAGGCTGGTTTGGACGATGCCGCAGTCCGATTTCTCGCTACGAGAGATCAACTTTTGCGATTTTCGCGCGATAATATGCCCATGAAAATTTTGCTCCACGCAATCATCTTGCTGATGCCATTCATTTCAGGGTGTGCAGGCACTCTCCAGGAAATAATCACGTGCGATCCGCCTCAGGCTCACATCTATTGGGGAAAAACAAAATCTACGTTAGAAAAGACCGGACACAAAACCCCATACTCAAGGTCTGTTTCTGGATCCAATTGGGAACCTTGGTGTTATCAGGCCAAGAAAGACGGTTATCACGACTCAGAGATCATCTGCAGAGAAGAAGAGGGTTATCGTTATCTTGACTTTCGCCTCGCTCCCTTCAAGACGACCATTACCTCTGAGCCACCGGATGCCATCATTTACTGGGGCCCATCTGAGGAACAAATAAGGAAGACGACGTACAGGACGCCTCGAACCGTAACCGTAAAGGATCACCCTGATGGAGCAAGTTGGAAGGACTGGTATTACCAAGTCAAGAAAGACGGGTTTCATGATTCTGAAATCGTTTTCGTGCCTCTACAGGCAGAGGACCGTAAGATCCATATTGAACTCGAGCCCATCTCCCGGCATCCTCTACACAAAACAGAATGATCCATTGGAAAAACAAATCCACCAATGGATCTGACTTCACAATCTGAGTAGAATGGTTCAGGAGAAAGCAGAACGAAAGAGATTGTACTGATGGATGAAGGAGGAAGTGTTGAGATGGAGGAACCAAGGGAAGTAGCCGTAATGATGAACGATAGATTTTTCACGATTGACTTGCCCATTGAAGATGAGAAACTCATAGCCAGTGTCTTTCTTGGATTAGCAAAATATGTAAACAAAGTCTCCCCGATAAAAGTAAGACAATCATATGTTACATTTTCAGGCACACAAGAGGTAATCAGCAAGCTAATTTCAAAACCTCAAGAAATTGCTGAATGGGGACGAGAAACAAAAGGGTTGATATCCGGTTTACGCAAACGGTAATTTTCTCGCAACGGAACTCATCTCCCACTCTTCCTTCCGCCTCTTCCAACCGACTGGCCATTGGTTCAATGATGCCCAAAAATCATTAAGGTTTGCACATCATAATGTGCATCTGTTTGGACTGATCACTTGCGCATTTTGGGCTAAGTGTCAGGTAATTCACTGCAATTCACTTTCAGCCTTTCTCGGTACCATTT
>JASFEQ010000319.1:0-5385 GCA_050124735.1 Desulfobacteraceae bacterium
TTCAAATAATGAGGCCATATTTTGCCTCTCCTCCCTCGAAAAATAGAAATATGAAGAAGTTATAGTTATTTAATATGAATAATTCAACTTGAAATGAAGATCAATATAAGTATTTAATATTACGAGCTTTTTGATTCCTTTAATCGCTCTTGAATCTCCTTTCTGGCTATCTGTTTTGCAGAGTCCGTGAAGAATATACTGTCGATATCCAGGTCCTTTTTCTTGACCCTTTCCATGGGTTTCAAGTTAAAGCGATCACAATCAATGGTGAAACCCTCTCTGGAAAATCTCCACAATTTATCTGCATCTTTGACAATGCTCTCGTTGATTGAATCTGCCTCTTTTCTGCTATCATGGCCTTCAATAATCTCTAGGATCTCCGCAACCTTCTCCTTGTCGTAATCTACGGCTTCCAGGATTCTTTTGGCCATCTCCACACCCTCGAGTTCATGTTTTTTCACCACACTGGGGGACTGGATTTCCGGTCCAAAGCCCTTATGTTGTTCATCCTTCGGGACCTTTATCCACCCCACATCGTGCAAAATGATGGCGGGCATAACCACATTCTCGTCCCCCCCCTCCTTTTTCAATAGCATTTCAGCGAATCTTACGGAGATCTCCGTGTGGATATCGTTCTTCCGCGTATTGAGATAGGGTTTAGCGCGCCTCCAGATTTCATCAAAAATGGCTCTCATTTTATACCGCCTTCCACATTTATCCGATTTCTTGTGATCATTGCAAATTGTGCAAAATAGCACAAGGTCTGTCACATATCAATTCACAACCAAAAAAAAGACATATCTCCCTGAAGGAAATTTCTCCTCTTTAATTTTCTTGCAATACAGGCTAAAAAGGATTTTAGAATAGAGGGACAAAGTTCAATTTCTTTAGTTTGCAAAACGAGGGGATGGGGGATGATTCTGGATCAGTTTAGGTTGGACGGAAAGGTGGGCCTGGTCACAGGTTCGGGAAGGGGCTTGGGTCGAGCGATGGCCCTGGCCTTGGCAGAGGCAGGCGCGGATCTGGTTGTGACGGCCCGAACCAAGAAGGAGATTGAAGAAACAGCTTCACATATCAGGGCATTGGGGAGAAGGGCAATCTCCGTGGTATGCGACGTCACCAAAAGATCTTCAGTGGATCGGGCAGTTGATAGAGCCGTGTCCAAATTGGAGCGACTGGATATCCTCGTAAACAACGCAGGTGTGGCCATTGTCAAGCCTTTGTTGAAATTTGACCTGAAAGAGTGGCATGCCACCATGAACACGAACTTGACCTCCATGTTTCTCTTTTGTCAGGCAGTAGGCCCTATCATGATGAAGCAGGGAGGTGGGAAAATTATCAACATCACCTCGGTACTTGGTGTGAAGGGCAGGGCAGGTATGGTCCCTTATGCGGCCAGTAAGGGGGGTGTTATACAGTTCACCAGGAATTTGGCCGTGGAATGGGCCCCCTACCATATAAGGGTGAATGCCATTGGCCCGGGCGCCTTCTACACCCGGCCCATGAAAGTGGTGTTTGATGACCCGAAGCTTGGACCCATCCGGCGGAAGAAGATCCCCCTGAAAAGGCCCGGAAAGCCCGATGAATTGGGGCCACTGGTGGTCTATCTGGCGTCAGATGCCTCTGATTACATGACGGGTGAAGTGATCTATGTGGATGGCGGAGAGCTGGCAAAGCTATAGTTGTCCATTGAGGCTGTCGGAAAACGCCCATCTGCCGTTCGGCAGGCTCACGGCCCTGAGCAAAGTCGACCCTTCGACATCGCTCAGGGTCGATGCTGAGCAAGGTCGAAGCATCGCAGGGCTGCGTTACCCTCATCCCTCGTCACTGCGGCGTACTTCCATGTACGCCTCTCGCAGATACCGCTCTTTGGCAGTGATTCCTCGGGATTTCGGAAGCCTTGCATATGGACATTTTCCATCAGCCTCCCAGAAGTCGGTTTTTCGACAGTCTGATTATCAGGTTTCTGCGTTCAAAAAGCATCGTACATGGTGAGGTGCTTGATAGAAGCGTCAAAAAGAGAGACACAAAGGCATGGACCGATACCGCGACCTAATTAAGGAGGAAATAGATAGAGCAATACACAGTTCTAAGGAGAGCCAATATGATTAATGACTTGAGGGATTTCATTAATGAGTGTGAAAAGAGGGGAGATCTGAAAAGGATAAGTGCCGAAGTGGATTGGGATTTAGAGCTGTCCCACGTCTGCAAGCTCAATGAGGCGAGAGGGGGCGGGCAGGCCCTGCTCTTTGAAAATGTCAAGGGATCCAAGGATGTATCTGTTTTAGGCTCAGCCCTTACCACTGAAAAAAGACTGGCCATCGCTCTAGGAATGTCCGACGACTACAGCCTGTGCCAGTTAGCAAGGGAATGGGTGGAGTTAACCTCTAAGCGTTCGATTCCACCGGTGGAAGTATCAGACGGCCCGATTCTTGAGAATGTGTTGGAAGGGGATAAAGTAAATCTACTTTCCTTTCCCGTACCGAAGTTCGCCCCTTTAGACGGTGGGCGATATATAGGAACCGCGGTCAGCATGGTTAGTCAAGACCCAGATGAAGGGTGGACAAACGTAGGGACGTATAGGATGCAGCTCATCGATCGGGAGCGTGCGGCTATTCAGATTCACCATGGGAAGCATGCCGATTTGATGCTGGATAGATTCAGAGAGCTTGGAAAACCCATGCCGGCAGCTGCTTTCATAGGTTCAGCACCGATCATTTTTCTGATGTCAAGCTCGACAGCACCCTGGGGAGTCTGCGAGTATGAGCGCTCAGGAGCCATACGTGGGGAGCCCATCGAGGTGATCAAGAGCGATATGACAGGTCTTCTGATCCCAGCAACAGCGGAAATTGTTCTGGAGGGGGAAATAAATCCGGATCGTAACACATATGCAGAGGAGGGGCCTTTTGGCGAATACACGGGCTATTACTCTGCCAAGGCAGGCAAAGAGTACTTGGAACCGGTCTTCAATGTGAAGCGCGTCCTGCACAGAAACAACCCCATCTTCTGGGTCACCACCACGGGTCAGCCTATAAATGATATCCATATGCTCGGGGCACTTCAGATTTCCGCTTCCATCTGGTCTGATCTTAATGACATGAGAATACCCGGCATACAATCGGTGTACTCCCTGCCAGAGGGATGTGGACGCCTGACGGTAGTCGTCTCTGTGAAACAGAGATACCCCGGCCACTCTACTCAGGTAGGGCACGCAATAGCTGGGTCAACGAGTGGCCACTATCGACTCAAAAATATTATCATTGTGGATGATGATATTCCTGCTGATGACATACAGCAGGTCCTATGGGCAATAAGCACAAGGCTGGAAGCGAAGAGAGGAGTTCACGTCCTTCATGAAACACGTGGTGGTCCTCTCGATCCTGCGGTGTATATTGCTGAGCGGGATGTGGGCTCCAAGCTCATATTAGACGCTACTATTCCTTTTCACTGGGATAGGAAGCCTCTGTTAACGCGTATGGATGAAGAGACGGTTGAGAAGGTGAAAAAGCGCTGGGCGGAATATGGCTTTGAAGATTAGCGTTAAAAAATATTTTCCTTTTCAATCCATGAGGGGAACCACTTATAGTGCTCCAGGGGGAATGCCTTTTCCAGGCCTTCATAAGTCGCCTTTGCCAGGGCAATCCCTTTTTTATCTCGATTGAGCTTCACAAGCCCCTTATTCTCAAGGGCAAGAAGGACCTCATCCAGCGTTTCGTCATTCACATCAAAGAAGCCCCTTAGATCCTCTCTACTCATATGAAGCCCTGGGTTTACCCGGTAGTCTTCGGCCAACACACGAAGAAGACTTTCCTCATCCACTTCCTTTTTTCTTTCAGGCATATCGCTTGAGGGAACAGGAACGCCCAAATCATCGTGGATGACTCTTCTGGGCATTTTCAGTTCCTCGGCCATCTGTTTCATTGCCGTCCTTTGGATGACCATCCTGCAAGCCTCCATGGTTCCCCCAGCGATGTTTTCCACCTTTGCCACGTTCATAATCGCTGAAAGGGGATAAAAAGGTGTGAGGCCGTCGCCTCCCATGACTTGAATGGCATCCAGGCTGGAGGCCATGACCCCCTCACAGTTGAACAGTTTAGCCATATTAGACTCCAAGGTAATATCCCACCCTAGATCCCACAGATAGGCCGTGTAGTAAGTCAGCAGACTTGCAACCTTCAGCCTCGTGATCATGTCTGCAATCTTGAATTGGTTGTTCACGAAGTTTATGGTGGGCCTGCCAAACTGCACCCGCCGTTGCGAATAGGGGACCACGTTTCTAAGGAGTTCCCTCATCCAGCCGAGCACTTGCGCGCAAATAAGGGTCCTTTCAAAATTAAGTCCTGCCATCATCACCCTCCAGCCGTCCCCCTCTTCTCCAAGCAAATTATTTGCTGGCACGACAACGTTGTGAAAATTTAGCACCCCGTTCTGGATATTTTCAAATCCAATTACCTCATTGATCTTCTCCACCGTAAACCCTGGCAGGCCCTTCTCAACAACAAATGCGGTCAGGTGGCGGTATTTGCTTCTGTCCTCAGGACTATGACTGGTCCTTGCATAGACCATGTATCTCTGGGCCACGCCCGCGGATACAATATAGCGCTTTTTCCCGTTCAATATGTACGCGTCGCCCTCACGTCTTGCTGTCATCTCCTGGGCCGCAGCATCCGTGCCTGCAAAGGGTTCGGTGATCACGATCGCGCCAATCTCCCCCCGGGCGATCCCAGGTAGAAACCGCTTCTTCTGCTCCTCCGTGCCAAACTCGATGATCTGCCTCAGCCCTCCCAACATATTGCCCACAAAGACCCTGCCTGGGCCGGGCATCCGATTAAATCCCTCGGCTGCGATGCAGGCACCTGTTGCGCCCAGCCCCAATCCGCCATATTCTTTGGGGACCCCCGCTCCTGTGTAGCCTGCTTCACCAATTTTTTGGAAAATCTCCCAAGGAAACTTCCGTTTCCATCTCGTCTCTGCGTCAATGGGCATCAAGTCTTGCGCAAAGGCCTCTACCTCCTCGGCAAAGGCCTTCTGCTCCTCGCTCCACCACGGATAGACATCCATGCTCCTTCTCCCTTCATCCTAAATGTTTTTCACATGTTCACAATCAGCATTCATATGACGTTGCGAAAAGTTTAGTCGTTTCAAAACCCATTCCGCGGAGCGGAATGGTATAGTCAAGCTTTGCTAGTGAAATGATAATTCAATATACGGCTTAGTAAAGGAACTGGGTTGCGCCTGTGTGAGGCCACGCCCCTTTTCTCACTCCGGGCCGTAGGCCCTACTGGCCGGAGGCAAGGCCATATCTATATTGTGAGCGGGAAGTGCCCCAATATTTGGGGTTTAAGGAGTGAGTTGCAGACTCCCAGAAGCTCAGTGGCGGAAACC
>JASFEQ010000320.1:0-5380 GCA_050124735.1 Desulfobacteraceae bacterium
TGAGGTGCTTGAAGAGGTTAGAGAAAAGATGAATGCTTATTACTTGGATGAGAATTAGGTAGTTTCCATCCAGAAATGGCTATTTTTCCGCTGAGCGTCGTTCTCCGCAGGTTTCCGCCTGCGACGTACTAATCTGTACGCCTCGGCGAAAACCCTTTGCCTGTCCCGCCGTAGCTTGAAAGCGAAGGCGGATGCGGCCTAGCTCACCGAAAAAATTCCTCATTTCTGAATTGGAAACTCTGTTAGGCCGCAAAGCGCTTCATTCTCTAATTCTTGATGCGCAATAGATAGGGATTGGCATCCTGATTAAGCTGTAAGCCAGTGGAGGGGGGCCTGTCTGCCTCGCGAGCTTGGGAAGGGGGTAGGCCTTCAGGCTAACGGCTAGAGGGACGCTAAAAGGTCCTCAAGGCGCACACCAATTTTATCCAGAATCCAACATCTAGCATCGGGTAACTGGCATCCCGTACCAGGGATCTCTCCGAGGCGTAGGCTCTACGAGCCGGAGGCCGGTTTCGTTAGGTGACTCAAGGTGAGATCCCCCCGTTCATATTGAACAATGGCCACCATGGTGATGGCTGCAGTTTCGGCCCGCAAAACCCTCTGTCCCAATGAGACAGATACAAAACCCGCTTCCCCAGCGGCCCGGACCTCTTCCCGGGAAAAGCCACCTTCGGGCCCTACAATGCCCACGAAGTTCTTCACCCCCTCCCTGACCCTCCCCCTCGAGGGGGAGGGTCGGGTGGGGGTGAAAGGTGGAGATCCCCTCAATACGCCCTTCAGATCCCTTGCCTCCTCTTCTTCCCAGAGGATGATCTTGAGTGCGTTCTCTGCTCTGCACATCCCCACCAATTCCTCGAAAGAAGACAGGGGGCCTATTTCCACGGGAGTCTTTCTGTCGGACTGCTTGGCAGCGCCGCGCGCTATCTCACGCCAATGCTGCTTCTTGTTCGCAAACCTTTCCTTGTTAAGCCTGACCACTGTACGTTCAGATGAGAAGGGGAGAATCCGATGGACGCCCAACTCCGACGTCTTTTCAATGACATAATCCATGGCGCGAGATTTCAAAAGAGCCTGGCAGAGGGTAATCTCTATGTGGGAGGGTGGAAGTTGAGGGAGGGGCTTTTCCAGGCTGACCAGGAGCTCCCGGCGTCCAGCGGATTCTATGACTGCCTGAAAACGGGCCCCTTTGCCATCCATAAGGATAAATCGGTCTCCGGGGCCCATTCTCAAAACCCTGGTCATATGCTTGGCCTCAGACCCTCTAATCGTGCAAAGTCCATCCTTTGCTTCTATTTTCTCAACAAAAAAGCGTCTCACGGCCAGATCCCTCCCTGGAGTGATGGAGTGATGGAGTACTCCACTACTCCTCGTGGTTTTGTATATAAAATTCCAACAGCAGTAAAAGGTGCTCAAGCCCCCGTTCCTTTCTTCGCAATTATACAAACCCATTCTGCCTGATGAAGGGCCTCATATTCCGAGAAACCGTACTGGGGAAGGCAATCTTGCACATCCCTGGCCTGATCGATCAATAGGCCTGAAAGGATCAGCCAACCCCCGGGATCTACGAGACGACTAAAATGGGGAAAGAGTTGGAGAATGACACCGAGGTTCAGGTTCGCTGTCAAAAGAGAAAAACGATCCTTCAATTCGTCTAAAGCTACGGAAGAAAGCTCGATAGCCACAGAAAGTTGGTTCAATCGAATATTCCCTTCGGCCGAGCGGATGGCCTCTGGGTCCACGTCGAGAGCCACGACTCTTTTGGCTCCCAGCTTGGCCCCGTACATGGCGAGGATACCACTCCCCGTACCCACGTCGAGCATGGTCCATGATCGAGGCAGAGAAACCTGCTCCATGGCTTGAAGGCACATGCGGCTAGTGGGATGTTGACCCGTGCCAAAGGCAAGCCCAGGGTCAATCCTGATTACAAGGTCCTCAATGTGCTTCGGAATGGATTCCCAGGCCGGGAAGACTGTGAGCCGCTTGGTGACGCGATCAGGACGAAAGAACCTTCTCCAATGGCGGTTCCAATCCTGGTCCTCTATTTTGCTGAATATGAGCTTAGGAGACTGGACTTCTGGGAATATATCCTCCAGTTTCTGGACGAAGCCATTTATCTTATTCTGGATATCTTCCAGATCTTTTTGAAAGGAAAAATAGGCTTTGAAGGCTTGGTGTGGAGACTCTTCAGAGACGATCCCTTCGCATCCCAGATCAAACAGGAAGGCGCTCAGGGCCTCATGGGCAACCGGATCTATTTCAATAGAGAGCTCCAGCCATCGTGGGTGTTCGGAGGAAGAATTATTCACCGCCTTTGTTCCCCCTGTCTTTTGAGACTGTACCGCAATGTCATTGCGAGGGAGTGACCTGCCAGCCATCGCTCTCGCTCAGGCGAGGCAGGCGGGAACGACTGAAGCAATCTCATAATGAGTTGGAAATAAAGAGATTGCCGCGTCGCCTTCGGCTCCTCGCAATGACAAAAGAGGATTGTGGCACTGTCCCCCAGGACAAGGCGATCCGAGAAGGGATGGGACATTCTTGTAAAGGCTATCTTGGTTTCTCTCAAGCTTTTTGAAAGACGTAATTCAATTGCCCATTGGGGAGCTCGTTGACCATTGTTTTCATTTCCGTGCCTACCCTGATCTCCTCTTCTGGCACATCGTCTGCAATTCTGCCGAAGACCTTATAATCACCATAATCAAGAACAGCGATGCAATAGGGCAAATCCTCTCCGAACCCCACAGGGGCGTATTCCAGCTTGCTATAGCTGATGAGCTTTCCCGTTCCCGAGACCTCGAACCATTCCACATGACTTTTGAGGCACTGGTGACAGTCTGCCCTGGGTGGAAAAAATGCCAGTCCGCAGTCCTTGCAACGGGTTCCCATCACCTTACCCTGGTCCAAATAGTCAATAAAGTCATTAACCTTTGTGATGGAGGTAAAGCTTACCGTTCCAAATCTCCTGAATCGATCATCAACTTCCTTCTTTTTCTTACCCATGGTTTTACCTCCCAAGAATGGTGACATTTCCGTAGAGGCCCACTCCACCGATATTATGGACGAGTCCTATTTCCGGATCCTTGACTTGCATCTCTCCAGCCTCTCCCCTGAGCTGCAGAACAACGGTTCTAATCTGAGACCCACCGGTTGCGCCGATGGGATGCCCTTTGGAAAGCAACCCCCCATCCACGTTGACAGGTATGCTTCCCTCCTTGTAGGTCTCCTTGCCCTTGATCAGTTCCCTGCCTTCTCCTGGCTTAGCAAAACCCAAGTTTTCATAGGCCATAAGTTCCGCGATGGTGAAACAATCATGGACTTCGGCCACATCGATATCTTCAGGCGTAACCCCTGCCATCTTGTAGGCCTGCTCGCCTGCTTTTTGGGCGACGGTCAAAGCTGTGAAAAGTTCCCTTCCAGCCAGATTAACGCTGGCCGAGGCGGCGCCCACGCCGAGGATCCAGACCGGTTTCCTGGAAAGGGATTTTGCCTTTTCTTCGCTGGCAACGATGACACAGGAACTTCCGTCCGCATTGGCACAACAATCACCAACACGCAGGGGACTCGCGACCGGACCCGACATGGGGCTGTCAGGATCGGAAAACATTTCAAAGGTTACCGGTTTGCGGTACACTGCCTTGTCATTGATCTGCCCATAAGTGGCTGCTTTCACCCTGATGAGGGCCAGATCGTCGAGCGTGGTTCCATACTTCTCCATGTGTGCTTTTGCAAACATGGCATAGTATGCGGGCATCATCGTTCCAAAAGGGCTTTCCCACTGGATATCAGCCCCTCGTCCCATCCTTTCCTGGGATTCTGCCGAGGAGATCTCTGACATCTTTTGAAACCCGATCACCGCCACCACATCGTGAAGGCCCGATTTGACCAGCGAAAAGGCCATTTTCAGCCCCGTGCTGCTGGAAGAGCACAAACTCTCCAGGTAAAAGGTGGGCTGCGGGATGAGTCCCAAGTACTCGGCAAACACGCCGGCCGGTGATCGTTGCTTGTCATATTCAGGTGCTGAACAGATTATAGAGGCATCTATGTCCTTAGTCTTTATCTGCGCATCTTCCATCGCTCCTCTAAAGCCTTCAAAGGCCAGCTCCCTAATCGATCCGGGATATCCTCGGACAAAAGCACTCTGGCCCACGCCTATGATACCTACTTTTCCCATTATGACCTCCCAATAAAGTATTTCGGTTAATTCTGAGTTTCTTGCGCGACACTCTCCACTGCAAGGAAATCTCCCTTTGAGCGAAGCTTTACCTTGTGAAAACTCCTTGGGGAGACTCCGAAACCTCTGGAATATTTAGTCCAACATAGAAACCCTTGCCCTTTGGGCAAGGTCAGAGTTCAGTGGCTTTGCCATCTGAACGATCAAAGATTTTTGCGATTTGCTCTTTTTCAAGATCATGCGCAGCTTTTTCAAATATAACCTGGATACCCGCCTGCGCGGGCATGACGGAGTTGAGAGCTGTCATTCCCGCGGAAGCGGGAATCCAGGTGTGCTTCATGTAGAGGATAATTCAGTTATTTTCTAAGGCAAAGTGTGACAATCAGAGGTATAGTAATTTCATCCCCTTTTAGGGGTTAAACCAATACCGGCCCCTCTGGGGTCGGATTCTTTATTTCTCAGTCATTGCGAGGACCCCGCACTTGATGCGGGGGACGCGGCAATCTCATTCAATCTTTCTCAAGAACGAGATTGCTTCGCGGAGTTTACCCTGAGGTACTCGAAGGGCTCGCAATGACAATGCGGCTACTCCTCAAAGGTCTCCCTTCTTTAGGGGAAACGGAAAGGCAGTATAGGAGAAGATGGTAACGGGGTCAAGCCAAAATGGTGATGCCTGATCCACCATCAAGGCATCATCCCTGCTTTCGCAGGGACAGGTTCTGCGGCGTTGCCTTCGATCGCTCCTCCCCCCGCCACCCGCCTTCGCGAGTGCAGGCTTCGCGGGGGCAGGCTTGCGGCGTATTACTCTATACGCCTCAGTCGTCGCTCCTCGGCGCCTTACATCTAATACCTTGCTGGTGATCAGGAATGCTGGAAAGCCTACCAATTCAGTTTTAATATCCAAATTAGACGGTGGATTTGGGGGAATGGGGGCTGCGCCCGCGGCGCATTTTCATTTGATATGGTAAAATAATGGTGTTAAGAAAGGGACGCGCTCGCTTTTGGGAGTCCTAATTGATGAGAGGTTAGGCATTAGACATGCGTAGACTATTCGGTACGGATGGTATTAGAGGGATTTTCAACGAAGAGCCCGTGACCCCGGAAATGGGTCGCAAAGTGGGTCGGGCTGTGGTGCGTTACTTTGGGAGGGAAGGCACCCAACCGAGAATCGTTGTGGGTCGCGATACCCGGTTATCTGGAAAGTCACTCCAA
>JASFEQ010000321.1:0-5376 GCA_050124735.1 Desulfobacteraceae bacterium
GTCCAAAAAACGGTTTACGGGAGGATGATTGCAGAACGCAAGCAGATCGCTGAAAAATTTCGTTCCGAAGGACAGGGGGAGGCCCGCAAGATTGAGGGTGACAGGGAAAGGGATTTAAAACAAATCACGTCTGAGGCTTACAAAACGGCTCAGGAGATCAAAGGAAAGGCGGACGCAGAGGCGACCCTAATCTATGCCCAAGCCTTTGGCAAGGATCCGGATTTTTATTCCTTCATACAGACCCTCAATATTTATAAGGAGACCATGGATAAGGAGAGCTCACTCATTCTATCCACGGATTCTGAATTTCTAAAATACTTCAAAGGATATAAGGGCGAACAATAGAATGGTAAGAACAGAGATAAACCTTTTTCTGGAAAATGTTCCGGGCGAGCTGGGGAAATTAGCAGATATGTTGGGCGGTGAGGGGATCAATATTGATGCGCTCACGATTCAAGATGCCTCTGCCTATGTACAAGAACTCTTTAAGGCAAGAGGGAAATCCTTAAAGAGGGTTGCACCCGCAGCCAGCTACGGGTCCATGCAGAAAGACTCGGCAGACTATGCCCTTATTCGGCTTCTTGTTGACAATACGGATAAAGCGATCGATCTGTTGTCCAAGGGGCAATATATTTTTGATATCATGCCGGTTATTGCACTGGAAATCGATAATAAGCCAGGCACATTGGCCGCCATGTCCAAAAAGTTTGGGGAGGAAGGGATTAATATCAACTATGTCTATGGGTCTGCCTTACCCAGTGAAAAAAAGTCCCTCTTCGTGTTCTCACCTGAAGACATTGATGCAGCCGCCCTCATTTTCAAGGATTAACCACCAACCCTCTCTCAATTCCTTAGCCACAGACCCAAAAGACAAGAATTTTAGACAGGATTGACAGGATGTCCAGGATTGGATGCATGGATCGCTGGAAACCCCGCTACCTCCGGCTCGTAGAGCGCGGGGATCCCTCGAGAGATTTTTTTGACACGGGTTTTGCTGCGCAAAACACACCCCAGTGAAATGTTCGCCTTTGGCGAATTTCACGGGGCAGGCGGATTACACGGATAAATTAAGAGATGGTGAATGATCGCTCAGAAGCTCCCCACACTGGTGTACGGGGAGGCCTTGATGACTCACATCAAGGCGCTTGAAAAGCTTCACAGATAGGAACAAGCTAGCTTGTTCCTATCTGTGCTAGCTTGTTCAAGCCACTTTTGAGCGATCTGTCATTCTTTTCTGATAGAATATCTGTGAAATCCTGTTAATCCTGTCAATAAATTCTTTCCCTGTATTCCTGTGGAATCTGCGGAATCTGCGTCCAAATATTCTTCTCTGTGTCCTCTCCGTCTCTAGCGAGTGTAGCGAGCGGGTGGTGAATTCTTTCTTTTTCGTGTTTTCGTGATTAAGAATTTTGTTGAGGATCAATCGGTCCTCAATTTTGAACCCTGATCCGCCAGCTCAAGATCCACAATCCTTAGTTGAATCCTTTCATACCCCTGCCATGCATTGATCTCGGGGGTAAAGGCCATGTTGATGGTCTCACCCTGTAGGGAATGTCTGTCGGACATCCCAAATCCGATGGCCTCTAGAACGCTGCCTTCCTGTCTAACCTTAAGTTTCAAGTGTCTCTCCCCCACCACCCTGGAATCAAGAACCTGCAAGGCATGGGAACAAAATATGGGTTCTGGATTTCCAGTACCGTGTGGAGACAGGGCTTCCATATGTTTCAGTGTTTGCAGTGTGAGGTCTGCAAGCGAGACTTCCGCATCAATTTCGATTTTTGGGATCAGGTCATCCTCGCTCAGCGCCTCCTGGCCAAGATCCTCCAGTTCTCTGTCCAGCGCCTCAATGTTGGCTGCGTCAAGGGCAAAGCCGACTGCATGATAGTGTCCTCCGAATCTCTCAAAAAGATGCCCTAACCTTTCCAAGGCCCTGTGAAGATTGAAGCCGTCTATGCTTCTTCCCGAACCAACGGCTGTCCCGTCCTGGATGTCCAATACCAGTGTGGGCCGACGATATTTTTCCACCAACCGTGATGCCACGATTCCCAGGACCCCTCTGTGCCAGCCATTGCCGTAGATGACCAACGTTTTTCGATCTTCTATGTCTTCCACAGAAACACGACTCTCTATCTGTTCGAGGATACTCTGCTCAACACTTTGCCGTTCGCTATTCAGCGCGTTCAGTTGTCCGGCCAGATCCCTGGCATGGGCAGGATCTGCTGTGGTCAGGACTTCTACGCCTATTTCCGCGCTCCCCATCCGCCCTGGGGCATTGAGGCGCGGAGCAAATTTGAAAGCGATATCATGAGGCGTTACTCCTGGTCCATTCACGACTGCAACCTCCTGTATAGCTTTTATGCCAGGCCATTGTGAGGCCTTTATACTCTCTATTCCCCACTTGACCAGTATCCTGTTCTGCTCAAGGAGGGGGACCATGTCAGCCACGGTTCCCAGGGCCACCAGGTCAAGATAATGCCTCAGGTCAGGCTCTGCCCTGTCCCCAAACCAACCCTGCTCTCGTAAGGCGGCCCTCACGGCGATAGCCAGAAAAAATGCAAGCCCAACCCCGGCAAGGCCCTGAAAGGGGAATGAGGAGTCTGATCGGTGCGGATTGATAACCGGACAGATGGGTTCAAAATTTTTTGGGATCTGGTGATGATCCGTGACCACAATCTTCATTCCCCTTTCTCTGGCCAGCTCTATCTCCTTCTGATTGGTCGTGCCGCAATCTACGGTGATAATCAGCCCTACCCCATCCCTGGCCATCTTCTCCACCGCCTCAGGATTGAGACTGTAGCCCTCGGTCAATCTGTGCGGGACATAAAAAGATACCCGGCCACCGAGGCTCGAGAAGAAATTTACGAGCAAAGCCGTGGCGGTTATCCCATCCGCGTCGTAGTCTCCATAGATGATGATGTTCTCCTGGTTCTTTATGGCTCCCACGATCATTTCTACCCCCATGTCCATGTCCTTCAATAACATGGGATCTGTCAAACTGGAGAGTCGGGGAGTCAAAAAGGATATGGCGGAGGAGGTATCCGTGATTCCACGGTTTATGAGGAGCTGGGCCTCTAAAGGGGTTGTACCCGTTTCATGGGCAAGGTTTGAGGCGTGAGGGGAAGGAGAGCGTAGTTTCCAGATTTTGGTCATTGGACATTTGTCATTTGTCATTTGTCATCGGTTTGCCATGAGTTTTTCCACCTTTTTAATGTCTGCGGGTCTGTCCACTTCAATAGAATCAAAAGGTGTTTCCACCACTTTTATCCTGAAACCGTATTCAAGGGCCCTCAACTGTTCCAATTTTTCTGAGGATTCCAGATCTCCCACCGGAAGACTGCTGAATTTTATCAGAAAGTCCTTGCGATAGGCATAGAACCCAAGATGCTTGTAATAGATTTGATTGGAACTGGAATCGCGAAAAAACGGGATGGGAGAGCGTGAAAAAAAGAGGGCAAATCCCTCTTTATCAGTGACGACTTTGACATGATTGGGATCATCAATCTCTCGCTCGTCGGTAATTCTGTATTTCAGGGTACTCATAGGGATATTGGGATCTTCCTTTAGAGGTGCTACCAAATCTGAGATAGTGGAGGGGTGAAATATGGGCTGATCTCCCTGAACATTCACAATAAGATCATCACTACCAAAATTCATCTTCAGACTGGCCTCAGCAATGCGGTCTGTGCCCGAGGGGTGAGTCTCATCGGTCATGATTGACTTCCCCCCAAAATCCTCTACACACTGGAAGATCCTTTCATCATCGGTGGCCACAATCACGTCCGAGACATCGGGGCAGGACATGGCACGTTGATAGACGTGCTCAATCATGGACTTGCCTGCTATAAGAGCAAGGGGCTTGCCAGGAAAGCGCTTTGAATCATATCGAGATGGTATAAAGGTGATTATTTTCACGAGATTGCCGGGATCGTGGGGGCCAGGTCAGGGTTGTGTGAAGGTGGCACACGCTGTGTCTGATTCCCATGCAGTTACTTTGCTAACCCTCACATTTTCATTGTTCAGTTTCTTACTGAGGGACCCATAGATGTGGCGGGCAATATTTTCAGAAGATGGGTTGACGGTTTTAAACGGTTCCAGTTCATTTAAGAATTTATGGTCCAGTTTGTTAAGAGCCTTTTTAGTCTCCTTCTTAACCAATGCAAAATCGATTAACAGACCATCTTCATCCAGTTTATTACCCGTTACATAGACTTCTATCTTCCAATTGTGCCCGTGCAACGCTTCGCACTTCCCGCCAAAATCTCTCAACTGGTGGGCTCCAGCAAATTGGGAAATGATCTTTAATTCATACATAAGATTGCTAGTGAAGTTCCGTGTCAAATCGAGGAATTGGCGGAGTAAATATCACAAGGTTTGCCCGTCCCGGGCCGGTACGGGCCGGGAAAGCGTACAGATCTGACTACCTGATACCGGCTACCAGAATCCAGCATCCAGTATCTAGTATCCCCGCCCGCCTCGCCTGAGCCCCGCCTAAGGGCGGAACGCCCGTCCTCCGCAGTAGCCTGCTACGGAGGATGGAATGGCGGGCAGGCAGGATCCAGCATCACATGTTGACTCAGAGGAATCGTATAGTGTCCCCCAAAATAGATCCTCTTGGTAAGATATCTAGTCTGCTCCCCCCTCATCTCCTTTGCCTTCGATTTCCTTGTAGGCCTCCACGCACTCAGTGCATTTTCCATTGATAATAATGCCGGTACAGGTGCCGTCTGGACATAGAATTCTACTCTCAAGATCGAATCCTCCGTCCTGCTCAGGTGCAGGTTCTATCTCTTCCTTAAGATCAGTACCACAGTGCATGCAGTACTGACTATCTAAAGGAACATCGGCTCCACACTCGGCGCAACTCTTACCCGGGATTTCCTTTTTACAATGGGGGCATTCCATAGGCAAAATCAACTCTTTTTAGAGGTTACAACCTGAAAGGGCGTAATCTGCTGTTTAACCCTTGTGCTCTTACACTTAGGACACCTAAACTTTGTCTTCTCATACTCTGAAATGGATAATAAAAGGTTGAACTTTTTTTTGCATTTCTCACACCTGAAGTCATAACTGGGCATGGCAAACCTCCTGCAGCAAGAAATGTATTGAGCCGCAAATATTATATCTTTTTGTGGTTTTGTCAATAGGAATAGGGGGCACCCTAGTCCGCCACCTCATTCAGACATCCTTAAAGACCATCGAAAAACCGGCTTCTGAGAAGCTGATGGAAAATGTCCATCCCGCAGGCTTTGCTGCGGGACGAAATCCCGAGGAATGAGGCGTACATCGAAGTACGCCGCAGTGACTTGCCCTGTTAAATCGGCTTTGCCGTCTCGCGTAGCGAGAATTTAACAGGGCGGGGGATAAGGGTAGCGCAGC
>JASFEQ010000322.1:0-5353 GCA_050124735.1 Desulfobacteraceae bacterium
AAGAGGGAAGTCTGCTTGCAAATGCACGATCCAGGGCCTGTTCCAAGTCTTCAGCACGCTCCACCAATTCTCCATGTCCTCCCATGGCCTTCACCATTTCATGGTACGCTCTTAAATCTAAATTGGATCCCACGATCCGGTCTCTACCATATTTCTTGGTCTGTCCGCGGCGTATCTGTCCCCATCCAGCATCATTAGACACCACAACCACAATCGGTATCCCATGGCGAATGGCTGTGTCAAACTCCATGAATGAAAAACCGATGGACCCATCTCCAGTGAGAACGACCACTTTCTGTTCCGGGTAAGCCGCTTTCGCTGCAATGCCGTAAGGGATTCCCACGCCAAGATGGCCAAAGCCACCTACCCAGATAAGAGAACCTGGTCCAAATGCATCGAGTATCAAGTTGGCAAATAGGGCAATGTCTCCCCCGTCAACGGCAATCAGTGCATCCCGAGGTAAGGCCTTGCGAAGCGCCTGACAAAGCCTGGCCGGGTGGACCAATTCAGCCTTTTCCTTTATCTGTCCGGTATATTGCGTCCTCACAAGGGTCATCATGGATTTGACCGTTGGCATCCAGTCGTTGGCCACCTGGCATTTTCCCTCCAGGGCTTCACGTAGCTGTCCAAGGACAAGGCCGGCGTCACCGGTAATTCCCACATCCACTCTGCGATTCTTTCCGATCTCCTCATGGGTTATATCGATCTGGATGACTTTCAATTCTGGGTTGAATAGGGGGGGACGACCATACCCAATGGTCCAGTTTAATCGGGTACCCACAATGAGTGCCACATCTGCCTGCATAAGCCCCCCAGGGAAGAAACCGCCACAGAGTGGGTGATCATCCGGGATGATTCCCCTCGACATACCCCGCGTGTAAAGAGGCATTTGTGTGGCTTGCACAAAGGAGCGCAGTTCATCCGCGGCGCCTGACCACCAGGCCCCACTTCCTGCAATAATTAAAGGCCGTTTGGCATGGGTGAGTAGTTCTACGGCCTTATCGATCGCATCAGGATTGGCACTCGGCCCATACTCTGTTCGGTAATCATGGGGCCATGTGATCTCCTCGTTACGAACCTCCTTATCAATCACGTCCACCGGGATCTCAAGAAAAACAGGCCCCGGTCTCCCGCTCATGGCCTGGCGAAAGGCGCTGGATACATATTCTGGAATTCGATCCGTCTGATAAACACTTCGTGCCCATTTCGTCACAGGGCGCATCACTTCCACTTGGTCCATATCCTGCATGGATCCAAGATCTCTCCTCTCAACGGAGCTCCTACCCGCAATAACAATGAGAGGTGAGCCACTCTGCATGGCAACAGCCACACCAGGAAAACAGTTCACCACACCGGGTCCTGCGGTCACCACAGCCACACCTGGCCTCCCGGTAAATCTCGCCCATCCCTCTGCCATATGGACGGCCGCCTGCTCGTGACGTGTATCGATGATCTTCACGCCGTAATCGATACAGGCATCAAAAATGTCTCCGATATGCCCACCAGAAAGCCCGAAAATGCAATCTACCTTCTCTTCTTTTAGCCCCCATAAAACCAATTCTCCCCCTCGCCAAATTCCTTTTTTGCTCACTTCAAATAACCTCCCGTAAAAATGAATAAGCCCCCTCTTTAGAATGCATAGAGGGATCCTTGCTTCCCAAAAGATGTCGGTGGCACCTATAAGTGACGCAGATATCTCAATTTTTCAAGAAATTTCTTTGTGGCATTTTTCATACGCCCTAACACAACAATTTCATTGTAGATTTCCAGGTGGGGACGTTAAATTAAGAGGTTTTAGAACCTCAGGTCAAATTTTCAGTGGTTTTTTCAGAATAGTGATCCGCGCCAGGCAGAAATTCCACTTGACAGCCGTTGGATACCTAACTAACTAGTGCCCATCCGAAAATGAGTAAATGGGCACTTGCCGTTTCCAGATCAGAAAAAGGGCCATTTCTGGCTGGAAACTAACTAAATCGACTAAGTCTCTTTTCCCATGGGATGATCCACACGACCTCATAACCTTGGCCTTTTTCTCTGCTTCCTTTGCCGGTTCAGAGGATAAAGGTTGCCAGGGCCATATAATGAAGGTATACACTTTTCTTGAGCAGAAGTTTAAGGGGCAGGTCCCATGATTCATGTCCCCATCTTCCCGAAAAATTCCCATTACACAAAAGACTATGGGAGTATTTTGATAACCATTGAAGATAAAGGAGGTAGGTTATGCCCAAAGAGAAAGTACAAAGTGAAACCGTTGCAGAGGCCAAGAAAGAGATTTCGGTGGTAAAGCCCCCCGAGCCTCGGTTGCCTTTTGCAGAAGCCCGAGAGGAGGAAGGTATAGATAAAGTCAGAGATATCCTTTTTGGTGCCCATGTCCGGCAATACGAACAAAAATTCAAACACCTGGAGGATCTCATCCAAAAAGAGATAGCCAATTTGCGGAGCGAAACAACGAAAAGCGCAGACATGCTTGAGACCTATGTGAAAAAGGAGCTGGAGGCCCTATCTGAGCAGGTTAAAAATGAGCAAACTGAGAGGACGGAGTCTGTAGAAGAACTGTCAGGTAAAATCGATCGGACAGTGAAGAATCTGGAAAAAAGGACCGGCCAGCTGAGCGAAAAAGTGCTTGCTAGCCAGAGGGAATTGCAGGAACAGATCCTACAGCAGTCCAAGAGTCTCATGGAAGAGATCCGTTCCCAAAATAGCCAAATTTCCTCCAATCTGGATCAGTCAGTGGATGAACTCCGCACTGAAAAGATGGATCGGCTCGCCTTTGCCAATCTCCTCATGGAAGTGGCCATGCGGCTAAAGGATGAATTCAAGATTCCTGATATGGACTGAGCGTCCTGGAGTCAGAATTTGCCATCTTTGATAGGCAAAAGCGCCATATGGCAAAAGGCGTCGAAAAGATTGAAGTAGTAGCAAATTATAACTGACCACGGAAGGGTTAGCGTCTTGGCCAAAATTTCAATGGAAGATAAGGCAGACGAGGCTTCAGTAGATAGAAGAGAAGAGAAGCCCACGAGCCTCAATAAACTCCGGGAACTTCTTGTCGGCCCGGAGCAAGAACAGATTTGTCGGCTGAAGGAAAGATTGGACGACCCGGAGCTTCATGCAGAAGATGTGAGCAGGGTCTTAGCAGAGGCTATAGCGCTTCGCTCGTCCCGAGATGACCAGCTCCCAAAGGCGCTAGAGCACAGCGTTGAAGAATCCATTAAGGCTTCAGTCAGCAGAAATCCCGAGCCCCTGGTGGAGGCCCTTTTCCCCGTCATGGGACCGGCCATTGGAAAGGCCATATTCTCAGCGATCAGCCGCATGATCCAGTCCCTCAATCAAACTGTCGAAAACAATCTTTCTTTGCAGGGTCTAAAGTGGAGATTGGAGTCCTTCAGGACGAAGAAACCATTTCGTGAAATCGTTTTACGCCATACGCTCGTATATCTGGTAGAACAAGTCTTTCTCATACATAGGAATACAGGAACAGTGCTCCAACACGTGGTGGCGAAAGAGGTGGCCGAGCGAGACCCTGATCAGGTTTCTGGCATGCGTGAGGCCATTCAAGATTATTTTCAGGACACCACTGGCTTGGAACATGATCGAGCCCTGGAAAGCTTGAGGATTGGCGATCGCAACTTGTGGGTTGAACAGGGTGTGCACGCCACTTTGGCGGCCGTTATTCGAGAGAATCCCACTATAAAGTTACAGGGCGTCCTGCGTGAAACCATAGACACCATACACCTTATGAAAAGCGAGGAGCTTGAATCCTTCGATGGTGACGTGAGCCCCTTTGAGGACCTGAAAAGCTATCTTGAGGGTTGCCTGCAATCGCAGGTTAAAGAGGGTAGAAGGAAAATCTCCCCCCTATTATGGCTTTTGTTAGGAATCGTGGCTTCGGTCATTACACTCTGGTTTTCTTATTCCATGCGAGATCAAAGGCGCTGGTCACATTATGTGGACAGGCTTCGCGCTGAACCCGGCATAGTCATTACCGACACGGAAAAGCGATCCGGTAAATATTACGTATTCGGGCTTCGGGATCCGCTGGCAGCTGATCCAAAAGAGATGCTGAAACAAGAAAATATAGAACCGGAAAGTGTGGTTTTTCAATGGGAGGCCTACAGAGCACTACATCCGGAATTTACAATAACAAGGGCGAGGAAGCTTCTCCAACCTCCAGAAACGGTTAACTTAGATTTGAAAGAGGGCGTTCTTTATGCCGTGGGATATGCGCCGCCCCAATGGGCCGTTGAAGCCCGGAAACTGGCGATAGCCATACCGGGTATCTTCCAATTCAATGAAGAGAAGCTCAAAGATCATGCACTACATCCTGATCGCCTTCTGGCTCAAGCAAAGGAATTGCTTGACCCTCCCAGCACCGTCTCTCTTAGAGTGGAGGATAACGTTCTTTATGCAAGCGGTTCTGCCTCTCATGGCTGGATTGTTTATGCAAGGGAACGGGCCAATTCTCTCTCTGGAATTGACCGTTTCCAGGAGGATAACCTCCTAGACCTAGATCAGCGGAATCTATCGAGACTTAAGGAGAGCATTGAAGAACAATCGCTTCGTTTTGGAGCAAAGTCCACCAGAACCACGTCTGAGCAAAGGGATGCCATGCGCAACCTGGCCAAGAAGATTAGGCAGCTCAAACATTCAGCAGAAGCCCTTGGAAAGAGTGCGCGTATAGAGATCATTGGACATACAGACAGCTCTGGGAATGAAAGAACGAACTTGATCGTCAGCCACAAGCGTGCGCAGCATGTCATGTCCCTGTTGGTCGCGGAAGGTTTGCAAGCCCATAATTTTATCACGAAAGGCCAGGGCTCAAAGGAGCCCCTGAGGGAGGAAAGGACTCAGGGGGATAAAGAGGCGAACCGTCGCGTCACATTTAGAGTCATTTTGGCCGACAAGCCAGGATAGGGAAAAGGGTTAAATCTCTGTTTGACGCCTTCTCATGAATCAAGAAAAGAACGGCCCATCCATCATCACTTCTCATCCCCGAATGGCCGAAACCGTAATCCACAAGATCATAAGCCCTGCAGCGGCCATAACACCTAACCAAATAAGTCGGGTCAGCCACATGCCAGTGCCAAAAGGGTTCTTGGCCAAATGGGGTTGGTCTAAATTATCTGAAAGCTCACAAAGCTGGTCAAATTTGTCCCGAAGGGGTTCAATCGGTATAAAAGCCATGACACGATTTCTTTCGGAGAGCAAGACGAGGAGGACCAGCATCAAAAATAGAGCAACAATAACCCCCAGAAAAGTATATTGAATCAATCCTTCAAAGATCATTCCGATTATGCGAGACATTGTGGCGTATCCCTCCTGCTGTAAGCGATGACCCCAACTGCAATCCATA
>JASFEQ010000323.1:0-5322 GCA_050124735.1 Desulfobacteraceae bacterium
GGCCTAAGGTGACCTGCCCGCCAATGCCTTGTAGTGCAGAATACCTTAGCCAACTTAAACAACGATAGAGGCGCAAACGGACAGCGCGACTCGCAAGTGGCTATGGCAGGCGAGGCTAAAATGTGTAAAGTGCCTAAAGTATTTGATCTAAGTCTTTAGTCCAACATAGAAACCCTTGCCCTTTGGGCAAGGTCAGAGTTCAGTGGCTTTGCCATCTGAACGATCAAAGATTTTTGCGATTTGCTCTTTTTCAAGATCATGCGCAGCTTTTTCAAATATAACCTGGATGCCCGCCTGCGCGGGCATGACGGAGTTGAGAGCTGTCATTCCCGCGGAAGCGGGAATCCAGGTGTGCTTCATGTCGAGGATAATTCAGTTATTTTCCAAGGCAAAGTGTGACAATCAGAGGTATAGTAATTTCATCCCCTTTTAGGGGTTAAACCAATACCGGCCCCTCTGGGGTCGGATTCTTTATCCCATTAATACCTTTATAGGTTCTAGTTCATAAGGATTCCCTAGCTCCAGGGTGGTGAGGACGCTTCCACCGCCAGTGAAGTAGTAAAAGTCTGGTGCCCCCATGCCCGCCTGATAGATTTCCGGGCAGAGATCTCTCAACTCTTGCAGCGTATCTCCTCCGGCGAACAATTTCATGGCGTCCTGGTTGGAGGCAATCAATTCATAAAGGGCCTGAGTGCCCTGGAAAAAGGGCGGGGTCAATCCCATCACAGCGTTGACAAAGATGGTCTTTGCAGCCCGAATGATCTCCAGGATTCTGTCCATTTGTAGGGATTGGAGATCTACATCGAGGAGATAGTTGAAGCTGTTGCCCTCCTTCATGCTATCAACATGAACGGTTCGATAGCGGCCCTCAAATTTCCCCTCCAACGTCTCGGACTCCACCAAGTAGGGAATTTCCAGGATCTTCTGTTGCCTTGCGTCCAGATGTACAAGATCCCTGGCTTCAATGCTTTCTTCTTCAGAGACCCCAGAAATGGTCACCCCATATTTCGCAGCAAGGTAGACATTGTATATGAGACCGCCAAGAACGACATGGTCTGCCCTCTTGCAGAGGGCTTGGATAGGCCCAATCTTGGTATCATATTTGGCGCCACCAATCACTCCCACAAAGGGCCTTTTGGGATCGAGGACCTCGTGGATATTCAATAGCTCTTCTTGAAGCTGAAACCCGGCATAGGAGGGGAGATGCCTGGCGATATCATAAGTGGATCCATGGGCACGCCATGCACTGAAAGCGTCATTGACATAGAGATCACCTAAGCTGGCCAGCCACCCTGCAAATCGCTCCCTTTCATCTCCAGAGCCCTGTTCCCCCTGAAACCAGCGGGTGTTCGGCAGGTATATCATCCCCATTTTGCCCGTTTTGAGATCTTTGATATGGGACTTCATGGCGTCATCCAGCTGAGTGATACCCCATTGGGGGTCAATGGGGAAATCTGGCACAACGATCTTGTTGAGAAGTTTTTCTTCCAGGTAGGGGATAATGGGCTGTACCGATTCCCGTTCTCTGCATTCTATTCGCCCGGTTTTTTTGTCCCTGGGTCTGCCAATATGGGTCATCAATATGGCGTATCCCCCGTTTTCCACTATGGCCCGAAGGGTTTTGAGACTCACGTCGATCCGGTAGGGATCTTTTATCCTCCCCTTCTTGACCACATTATGATCCACCCTGATGAGTACCACTTTTCCCTTCATCTGCGCCTGCTGGATGAGTCTCAATCGGGGATCTAAGGGTCCTTTTTCCATTTGGCAACTCCCCTGGTTTTACGTTATAATAGCAATTTCAGCACGTTGGAAATAATGGGCGGACCCTGGAGTCCCAGGTTTCCATTGGATTTTGGGGACGCCCATTTTGTCCGCGAAACCGGACCTCAGTTTAAGCTATATCTCTCATTGTAATCAAGATCAAATGGGTGGATGTATCAGCTTTATAGGGCTTGGGTTTGAAATTCTCTGAGGAGAGATTGCATGATCGTAAGAAATCTGAAGGATAAGGAGGTCCTTGAGACCACCTATCTGGCCCATGGAGGGGCCATAGCACAGATGATCCTGGATCGCCGAATCCTGAAAGAAATCGGTTTCCTGGCCATCGCCCAATTGGAGAGGGGAAAGAGGATTGAGGCCCATACGGATCCCATGGAGGAAATTTACTTCATATTGAGTGGGGAAGGGGAGATGCAGGTGGATCAGGAAACAAGGGACGTGGGCCCAGGCGATGCCATCTGGATACCTGTGGGGGCCGAACACGCTCTGAGCAGTTCGAAAGAGAAAGACTGTATCATTCTCGTGGTTGCGTCCCCTTGGCCCTGAGCAGGATTACTTCCACGAGTTGCTCAAAGAGATAAGACGCCCAAATCGGAGACACCTATAAGATATGCGTTCCGCATAGCCCAGGAAAAACATGGGGAATATGACATGAAGAGGTCCCTAATAGCCCATATTTCCTTTATTATAATTATATATAATTTTAGATAATTCTTGCGTTATATATTGACAAATAACTAATTTTAGGTATAATCTTTGATAAATAAACTTAAAATGGACTACTATGTATCTTGACTACTGGGGATTCCGGAAATTCCCATTTGAGAACGTGCCTGATCCGGATTTTTTTTACCTTTCCAAGACCCATGAAGAGGGCCTAACCCGCCTTATTTATGCCGCGAAGATGCGAAAGGGGGGTGCCATGCTCTCCGGGGATATTGGCTGTGGTAAGACGACCCTGACCAAGGTATATGTGCAGGAACTCTCAGTAGAACAATTTGATATCGGCCTCATCGTTAATCCAAAGCTTGAGCCCTTGGAGTTCTTACAAGAAGTCTTATATCAGTTCAATATGACCGATGTACCTGACAGCAAGGTGCAATGCCTTCGGTTGTTAAACGATAAGATGATCGAGAATATGAAAACCAATCGGGAGACGCTTTTGATTGTGGATGAGGCCCAAGTGCTCAGTGAGTCGGCCTTTGAAGAAATAAGGCTTCTGCTCAATTTTCAACTCAATGATCGTTTTCTTATCAATGTGATTCTCGTGGGCCAGCCGGAGTTGAGGGGTAAAATTAAAAGCATAGAGCAATTGGAGCAGAGAATCGCCATAAAGTATCATTTAACGCCTTTTGACCAAGATGATACAGTCCGGTACATCACTTTCCGGCAAGATAAGGCGGGTGGAGAAGACAACGTGTTCACCCCCGAGGCGATGGAGAGGATTTACGAGATCACTGAAGGAGTGCCAAGAAAGATCAACAACTTGTGTGATCTATCTCTTTTGATTGGATTTAGCAAGAACGGGAAGGTGATCGATCCACAAATCATCGAGGATATTGTAAGCGATGGTGCGCTTTTCTGATATCATAAAAGATGGGGAGACAAAGGAACCCATCAAGGAATCCACTGAAATTACCGCTGAAGATGAAGACCTGCGGCTTAGTGATTCTCAAATCTCAAGGGTGATGAGTGATACCCAGATTCTGAAGGTGAGGGGGCAAAAGGCCTCTTTAGACCCCTCATTTATAGAGGAATGGAACCCAGAGGTCGTCACCTACTATGAAAGATTTGTTGAGAGGGCGATTGATATTCGGAGCAGGGTCAGGAGTGAACAGGGGATAAGCCCATCTCCCATTCTCTCTGATCTTCATTACATCCTCAATAAAGACCTTATTGACAAGCTCTATGAGTATACCATGTTTGCTCCCGCGGACGGCGACTGGCTCCTTTTACACAACGTCCGAGTTACTTTCATATCTCTTATTCTCGGGCAGGGATTGGGCTACGATATAAAGATGTTATTGAAATTGGGACTTGCTGCGCTTTTGGAAAATGTGGGCATGTACAAGATCCCAGACAGTGTTCTTGAAAAAAAGGGAAGCCTTGATGACGATGAAATGAGAATGATTCGTGACCACCCCAAGGAGAGTTATGAAATCCTTGATCATCTGGGTGAGAGATACCGATGGTTGGCCGAAGTGGCCGTTCAGGTGCATGAGAGAACAGATGGGTCGGGTTACCCCCATGGGCTGAAGGGGGGCGAGATCTACGAGCTCTCCTCCGTCATTGGTCTTACGGATATGTATGTGGCCATGACAAACGACAGGCCCTACCGTGACAAAATAGTGCAGACCGATGCCATCAAGCATATAGTAGAGGAGGGTAAAGAAGAGTTCCCGGCAAAGGTCCGAAAAGTCTTTCTAAATGGGATTTCCCTTTTTCCTGTGAATACGTATGTGATGCTAAACAACAAATCCATAGGACGGGTGATATCCACGGACAAGGACCAGCCCCTCAGGCCCACCATTGAGCTTCTTTATGATAGCACCGGGGGGAAAATGGAGAGAAGGGAAATTGTCAGACTATCGGAGAATCCCTTGCTGTACATCACAGAGAGCATTCACCAAAGAGATCTCCCATGAAGGAGCAATCTTTAAGAAAACTTTTGATGGTGAGAGAAATGAGAAGCGAAAAAGAGATGAGATACAATCGTTCACCCGTTCCATTTTTTGGAGCCTTTATATTAATCCTTTTTCTTCTCCCGGCCTGTTATTCTTCAACGGCCGTAAGGGGGACGCCTGTGAAGGACTTGGCCCTTGCAGAAGATCAGAGGGTGCTCGCAAGACTGCCGAGCCTGGAAGACAAGGACCTGATTAAGGAGATGAGTGGGGTAAAGGAAAACAAGGTCTTCGCGGAGAATGCGGGTATGCCGGAATACCGTATTGGTCCCCTTGATGTCCTGGAGATCAATTCCCACATTGGCGATAAGGTGAGGACCACAAAGGTTACGGTAGATAGCATGGGGAGGATTTCCTATTCATTCATCGACGACCTGGAGGCGGTAGGGCTCACCTCCAGTGAACTAGACCGGCTTCTGACCAGGAAGTTATCCAACTACATCAGAAATCCCCGGATAGATATCCTGGTCAAGGAATTTAAGAGCAAGAAGGCTACGGTGATAGGAGAGTTTGCCGCCTTGAGGTCGCAGCAAACCAGTCAGGCGGCCAGTGGCACGATCTATCTGAAAGGGAAGACGACGCTTTTGGATCTGATTGGTCAGGCGGGGGGTTACACCGTGGATGCGGACATAAAGAGCACAAGGCTCATCCGGGGAGGACGCACCTATGTGATTAATCTCTTCGACATTATTGAGAGAGGCGACCTGAGCCAGAATGTGATCATCGACGATGGAGATACGGTGGATATTCCTGAATTGCCAGAGTTTGGTGAACGGGTATACGTGATGGGAGAGGTGGTAAAGCAGGGAATCTATCCCCTCAAGGATGCTCAGGATCTGTTGGCGGCCCTCTCTCTGGC
>JASFEQ010000324.1:0-5252 GCA_050124735.1 Desulfobacteraceae bacterium
TAAAAGAAACGAGAGGGGGAAGCTGGTAAATAACTTCGTCTACCAAAATGGTCCTACCCGGCACAGGTTAGTCCTCTTTCTCTTCTTCCTCGCAGAACTCGTTCTACTTTTTATGGCCGTTCTCTTTGGCGGGCTACTCGGTTATGATTGGACGTTGGCAGCCTGCTTCTGGCTAGGGCTCATTGTGGCGGCATGCTTTGCGCTCATCGTGGTGGGGAACTTTCTTGTAATACTGGGGGGCAATCTCATACGCGCAATTATGAAAAGAACATGAAATGGGGGACGTTGCTCATAAACTCAAAATGTTTCTCTCTTATTGAGTTATTGAGGAACGTCCCCCTATTCGTATTTCTCTAATAATACGGCGGCATTTTGTCCGCCAAATGCAAAACTGTTTTTTAATGCCTTTCGAACAGACTTCTCCAGGGGTTGATTGGGGACATAATTCAAATCACAACCTTCCCCTGGGCTTTCGAAGTTGATTGTGGGATGTATTATCCCTCTTTGGATGGAGAGGGCAGTCGCGATGATTTCTATGCCTCCCGATCCCCCGATCAAATGACCCGTCATGGATTTGGTGGAACTGATGGGGACTTTGTACGCGTGATCCCCAAGGGCTTTTTTGATCGCCAAGGTTTCAGTGGGATCATTTAAGGGAGTGGATGTTCCATGCCCATTAATGTAATCAAGCTCTTCAGGAGACGCATTTGCCGTTTTCAATGCATCGGTCATCGCCTTGGCCTGCATGTCTGCGTCGGGATCTGGTGCCGTGATGTGGTATGCGTCTGAAGTGGCGCCAAACCCGGTCAGTTCACAATAGATAGGTGCACCCCTTTCCAGGGCATGGCTTAATTCCTCGAGAATAATTATCCCTGAACCCTCCCCCATCACAAAACCGTCCCTGTCCTTGTCAAAGGGTCTTGAGGCCTTTTGCGGTTCGTCATTTCTCTTACTCATGGCCCTTAGGGCCACGAAACCTCCGAAAACATAGGGTGTAATGCACGCATCCGCACCACCAGCCACTATAACATTCTCCTCTCCCAGGAGGATTTGTTTATATGCTTCAATGATGGCGTGGACTGCAGAGGCACAGGCTGTAGAAACATTGAAAGTCGTTCCCTTCAGACCGTAATTCTTGGATACATTGGCCGGCACCGAACTTATTTGAACGTGGGGAAGGGCAAAAGGTGAAATCTTTTTTGGGCCCCTGTGTTCAAGGAACTTAACATGGTTTTTCTCACAAATATCCATATTTTCAGCACCAACGCCAATGATGACCCCGATCTTTTCCGGATCCATCTTCTTGATTATGTAGTCTCCCAGCCCTCTGCCTTTCTCAATAAATTCGAGTTCAAAACCGGCATCTTCAAGGGCTAATTTTGTCCCTGCCAGAGCGAATCGTGATGTCCTACCCAGGTATTTCTGATCTTTAGATCTCTCGATGAAATCCGTGAGCGAGAAGTCTTCAATGGGGCATGCGACCTGTGAAGCATACTGGTCCATGTCAAACCCTTCAAAATTGATTCTTTTTCCTCCAGACTTCCCCTTAATCAGGGCGTTCCAATATTCTTCTTTGCCATGCCCTACTGGGGTGACGGGCCCCAATCCAGTTATAACCACTCTTTTTCTCATCTGCTATTTTCCCTCATTCCGCATTCCCAAATCCGGATTCATTCAACCTTCCAGTATTACCTCCGGCTTCCAGCTCGTAGAGCCTACAGCTCAGAGAGGCTGTAGGCCCTCCGGGCCGGAGGCCAACATTCCATTCCTTTTAAATTCCCCTCCCTCGATGGGAGGGGATAAAGGGGAGGAGGTTCTCTAGACAAGTTTCAGATGCCCCGCGTTTCAACGCGGAGAGTTTCACACGGCGTAGATTTCAACCTCCTCTGACATGTTCTTAAGGCTAAATTTGCCTAGATATTGTGAAGAAAAGTGCTCTTTTATCCTGTCAGCCGTTTCCTTGGAAACCAGTACATCACCTCCGGTCGCTTTGCCGCAGATCCTTGCTGCCACATTGGTGGGGACACCGTGGGAGGTATAAGTCCATCGAGAACCCGTTAAACTTTCTAATTTTGTCGCCCCCACAAAGGCTTCGCCAGAGCAAATTCCAATGTTGATGATAAGAGGTTCAGAAAGGATATCGTCCTCCTGATTTATGAGACCAGCTTTTTCCCGAATCATAACAGCCGTGCGCACGGCTTCTAGGGCGTTGGTTTTTTCGTCATCATTGAGATAGATCACCATGAGGCCGTCACCCGACGTCTCAGTTACATCGCCATTATTCTGGTAAATAGACTCCATAAATGCGGAGAAATATTTCTCTATAACCCTGTTCATCTCAGTGGGCCCGATCGTCTCAGTGAGCTTTGTGTATCCTTCTATATCGAGAAAGAGGACACTGCAATCCTTTTCCTGAGCTTCGCCGATTTCCCCAGTAGGGGATCCTTCAATCATCCTGGTAACGGTGGTCGGTGCAAACTTGGATAGGTTCGCCTTGATGCTTTCAAGAATTGCTATCTTTTTCAAGGCGGCCCGAAGCTCCTTAAGTGTCTTTGTCAGTTGCCTGTTTTTCTCCTGCAACTCCAGGTTTAGGCGCTTGATATTCTCAAAGGAAATAGCGTTTCTTAGGGCCACGACCAAATTGTTAACGAGGGTGACCAGAAGCTCTTTGTCGTCTTCGTTATACGGTTCGCCCACGAGTTTGGCTCCCAGTCCCAGAAAACCAGCGCACTCATTGTCCACCATGAAGGGCACAGCGCAGGCCACTTCTGGGAGGGTTTCTGACAGAACCTCAACATGTTCCATTCCAGCGCCTGCATCAAGATCTGATAGGAACTGCCGGGCGCTTTCTCGCAGGGCAGTCAGGCCAAGATCCGTGTACCCGTTTGACCGGAAGTGATTGATTTCTCCAGATGGAATATCGATGGTTAGAAGGAAGGCTTCCATGACACCAAAGTTGCCCATGGTCATCAGCAAAAAGTTCTTAAGGATAACATCAAAATCTACCGAGCTAAATATGTCCCTACTCACGTCATACAGGGTCTTCAGATGGTAGACCCGGCGATCTAAATCATCTAACGCCTTTTCGAGTTGGACGTTCTTTTCTTGCATGTCCAGGCTAAGGCATTTAATATCCTCAAAGGCCCTGGCATTCCTTAATGCCACAACCAGATTGTTGATGAGGGTCACGAGAAGCTCTCTGTCCTCCTCATTGTACGGCTCACCCACAATTTTGGCGCCAAGGCCGAGGAGGCCTGCAGAGCTCTCGTCCACGCTGAAGGGAAACAGGCAGGCAACAGTTTGGGGGAAAAGTCCGAGGCCTTCAAGCCTTTGGCCATCGAGCACTGCCTCTTCTTTTTTCCCATCTATAAAAAACTGAGTGGCACCTTTTGACAACGAAGTTTGCTCTTCTTCACTGAATCCAATAGAAACGAAATGGGTTACCTCTTTGGAGGAAATGTCGAGAATCGAAACAAAACCTTCGACCACCCCAAAGTTGCCTGTCGTCATCATCAAAAAATTTCTGAGGATCCCTTCTGAATCAATGATCCCAAACAGTTCCTTACTCACATCATAAAGGGTCCTCAGGTGGTGTACTCGCCTGTCGAGTTCAGTCTGAATGTCTTCTGAACCTCTCATTAAACCCTCTTTACCCATCAAGCGCAGGGAGGCCCCGCGGTGCGCCGCCGTAGCGGCTTCATTTTTTTACCGCCGCCAGGCCTTCTATGGCATCACTTTCAGTATCGAAAATTGTTGCTAATTTTGACACCCCAACCATGTTAAATATCTTTTTGAAATGCTTCGAAAGACCAGTTATTCCCACTTTCTGATCATTTTTCATGGCTTCAACAAGAATTTCCAGAATCGATTTAATACCTTCACTATTAAAGTAAGTCTCCTCGTCAAATCTCAAAAGTATGTTCTTCACTGTCTCGGGATCTATGATCTCGTATGCCTCCTCGATGGCAGATCCAGCATCCATGGAAACATATCCCCTAATGTCGAAAACGGTTAGGGCACCCTGTCTCTCTATACTAATTTCGGTTGTGTGAGCTAGCATATATTCCCCTCCCTTACCTTAGGCCGATTCCCCGACCCTCTAACTGTTATTACGACGATCTTTTTATGTTTCGTCCTCTTTCTCTCGCAGCATTGCTATAGCCAGGGCCTTTTTCAGGTTCTTATTAGTGGGCCTGTATAAATAGCGTTTTGAAATTTTGGAAATGTATTCTCAACTCCTGTCGGGTTTCTTTCAGCTTATCAAAAAAGTATCTTGCAAGATTGGTCATGATGATGCAGCCGAGGTCACGATCATCTGACATCGCCTCCAGCAACGCTGATCGCTCCATACTGAGAAGGATCCCTTTTCCTGTACAACGTGCTGTAAGGCTGTACTGGTAAGGGGGGACGAGCGCCGATGTGCCGACGATTTCACCGGGTTTACGTAAAGTGGCTATGGGCAACTCGAAATCATTTTCAACCAGGGTTATCAGCTCGACAGCACCTTTCTTAAGAATATAAACCGCCGCCGACTCCTCTCCCTCTTTGAAGATCACTTCTCCATCTTCCATGGAAACTTCGCTGGTGATGGCGATGATCGTTTCCAGTTGATCTTCATTGAGACCCTTGAAAAGATACCCCAAAGGCAAATCCATAAGGATCACCTCCCTAATAGCATGGCGCAAGGAGCATAGAGCATGGCGCGTATAAAAAGGCCTCTCTCCATACTCAAACGTTCAGTCCTTCGCGCTATGCGGTATGCGAAAAGGTCTCTGCCCCGTTAAATCCCGAAAGGCTATTTAACTGGGGTGGTGATTCTTTTATGAGCCAGACAAGCTTTGTATCGCTTCTTCCACGGAGTCGTAGATGTTGGCAAACTTGGTAATTCCAACCATGTTAAAGATTTTGTTGAAATGGTCTGAAAGGCCGGTAATCCCGATTTGCTGTTTATTTCTTTTCGTTTCGGCGAGAAGCTGGATGAGCACGGCTATGCCTCCACTGTTGATGTAGGCTTCGTGGTCAAACTTCAGCAATATCTTGCTCGTTCCTTGATCGGTCACATTCTGGTAGGCGTCTTTTAGGAAGGAATCTGAATCTGTGGTCACATCTCCTTTAATGTCTAACAAAGTCACTGCACCGTGGGTTTCAGGTGTGATTTCATTTTTATTTGCCATAACCAGCCTTTCCCTCTCCGGAATATTCACCACTGAGGCACAGAGAGCACAGAGTAAACCTCTTTTATCCGATCGGGA
>JASFEQ010000325.1:0-5220 GCA_050124735.1 Desulfobacteraceae bacterium
AGGAACAAAGCAAAAACCTAGAATATCGTTGCCTTCCGCATCCTTTTGCATCACGTCTATGTCCAGCTCTACTTCCTGTCCCATTTTAAACGTTCCTGCCTCAGCACCCAATAATCGGGTCCATATCCTGACCCCTTCTGGTAGCTCCACACGGGCAAGATCAAAAGGCACTGGTCCCTGATACCACTGAGGCAGGGGTAACATAATCGTGGTAAAGCTCCAGACTTTGCCCCGACGGCTCAGTTTAATCTCGTCCATTTTTTGATTCTGGCAGTTAACGCAAACCGGATTTACAGGGAAAAAAACCTCTCCGCAATTGGGACACTTACTGCCAATCAATTGTGGTTTCTCATCGGGAGATGAAGGCGTACTCCATAAACCCTCCCGGCAGGGTATCTGCGTTTTGCTATCCGTTGTCATCCTTACCTCCTTTATCCATTTTTATAAGGGCCTTATATTAATGTGATGTAAAACAACAGGTGCGTCTAGTCGGGCTAATCTTGGCGTGTATTCGCATTTATCAATACTCTAATAGCTTGTCAAATTAAAATCTTAAGGGCGTTCAGACGTTGGCCAAATCGCAACTTGTTGTTTTGCTATGCAAGCATTTCCCTTTTTTGTTATTCGGATGAAAAGCTCTCCAGCAACACAAATCCATTCAAATACCAGGGATTGTTTAATTTTTTAACACCTTTGCCTATTACAATACACAAAAACATAAACGCCCTCCCCCGCCCCAATATCCAATTGAGACCAACCCATCGAAATCATTAAATAAAAATCCATTCCACCAATCTGGTATGAGTTTTGCTTTTACTAGGGTTGATTCCTTAGGATTTTCATTTTTCTCCTTTTCTCTCAACGGCTCAGGCACATGTAAACGCAGCCCGTTGCGATGAGAAAATGTCCTAAATGGAGGATAAAATGAAAGATTACATCAAATTCTTCATAGTCTTCTTTTTTGTGTGGTGCGCTTTTCTAAGCACTGCCAGGCCCTATTGGAACAAGTATTGGCTTGAGTTGCAGTTAGAAGCTGCATCCGTATACGGGACCAAAAACAGTATTGAGGACACAAGAAATTTCTTGAGCGATAAGATGGAGGATGAAGGCTTTAGCTTTAAAGGGGATGATTTCATCATTGAAAAAGATGAAAACAACAAGGTCTCTATAAAGCTCACATACTCGGATGAAATAGGTATTTTCGGTTTGACCTTAAAAGAACTCAAATTCACAGTGGAAAGAAGTTCATACGAGGTGAAGGAATACTATTAAATCTTCCCGTTGAGGGATGACCTCGATTCTTTCCTTATTCCAATATGGGTATGGTAAAAACTAATGAAGCAAAGTGATGATTTCATGATCGTCATCAAAGTGGAGCACGATCCGATAGATGGGATCGTTTGGCGGTGGTGGGCCGACAGACAGTATTTCCGCTTTGATGATGACGTATCCAAAGAAATCAATAGCAAACTGAGGGACTATTTTCTTCAACTTATGGCTGAAGAAGGGTTGCTTGTAAAAAGAGACCAGCCAGCATTCGGCCTGAATTAATGGAAAAGAGTGCCCTCCCATCGGCAAAGCGCTGGCCATGGGAACCAGTCATCGGGTAACTGTACCACCGCCCTCCCCCATAAATGCCTGCTATCGTTTTTTTTGACAATCAGCCTGAAAATTGACTCCTGTTTCTTCCTCCCACCCCCTTTCTGGATTTTCGAAAATGCACACCTCCCTCATGATAAGGAGTTGCTCTTCTGGTTGAAGAAAAGAAGAGATTGTGGGTTGATGAGCGGGTTAAAATGATGAGCAAATTGACTTAGAGAAGTTCGTTCTGTCATAATATAGGAGTCTGCAAGTTGATCTTTCGATCCATTTAAAACCATCCTCAGCTCAGGAGTGAAGTAAGGGGGAATCATTTGATGACCAAGGAAGAAAAACTGCTCTATTTGTCAAATGTTGTTTTTATTGCGGGGACTGATCAAATCATTAGCGATGCCGAAGCAAAGGCCATTGAGATCGTGCGCCAACAAATCGGTGCCAGCGAAGGGGATTTGAAGAAGGCCCTTCACACTGTTAGCCATGGTAACCACCGACTAACGCCCTTTGGGCGGTTCTCAGACAAAGTGCGAAACCTTGAAGATATGATTCTCGTGGCCATATCTGATGGAGAAATCTCAAAGTCTGAAAAACCTGAAATACTCACCTTCGCAAAAACAGTAAAAATCTCCCAGGATCAAATCACTGAGATACTGTCTGAAGCCAAACTTCGAATGAAGTCACAGAAAACCACTTTGACCTGTACTTCGTGTGAAAAAGAAATACCCCCTGATTCAATTTTTTGCTCTGAATGTGGCCACAGAGTTGTATCATCATAGCCCTTGACGCATTCTTCCATCATAGCTACCGCGTGCCACCAATCGGTTGCCGCCTCACCACTCCCGGGCAGACGCCTTCTTTCAACCCCCCAATCCACCCATCAATGGATATAAGCACTTACCAATAAGTAGAACTTAATTTCCCCAAAAAATAAGGGATTTCGAACCCCAAAATCAGGGTTCCCCGGATTGCTCTCCTTGATGGGATCAGTTTATGATACTGCGCCTCTCCCCGATACCCTGGCCCGTCCGCCTCGCCTGCGCGAGAGCAATGACGGGCAGGTGGCGGCAGGCCTGGCTGGAGGGCGGGCAGGTGTAAAGGACAAATAGATTTGCGTAGGTGAGCATTATGAAGCACACCGAACAAGGGACCACGGTTCAGGAGGTCATCGTCACATTAGGTATACTCTCTATCCTGGCATCAGTTGGGGGATATGGTTTGAGCCAGATTCTACCCAACTACCGCCTGTCAAGCGCCGCGAGATCCCTTTTATTTCACATTCAGGAGGCCAGGTCTCGTGCCGCTTTCCAAGCCACCATCTGTTACCTTGACTTTGATCCTGACGGCGACGGGGATGTGGGACCCGGGCGATGTGTGCTCTGGAAGGACCTGGACAATAACAGGCAAAAAGACCCACAGGAAAAAGAAGAGCCCAGTTTTGGGCTCAAAGAGTTTCCAAACGTCCATTTTAAGGCCTATCCCTCTGAACTGGGTGGACCCATGCGCGGGCCAAACAATACTGAAATTGACGCTGGTGGCGGTGACGGGGTCAGCTTTGCCGGGAATCGCATAAAATTCAATCCCACGGGGACGTGCACCAGCGGAACCGTTTATCTCCACAATCAGAAGGGCCAGACCTATGCCATCCGGCTTCGCTACAATGGACTTGTTCAGCTCTGGCGCCATAATGGAGTCCAGTGGGAGAGATAGGGGTGTCTTAATTGCCGACCCAAAAGCGGCTAAGTATATCTCTCGCAGAGACCGCAGATTTCAAAGATTACCATCAGGGATCGCTTGAGCGCCCTGTAAAACGGAGCCTCCCAATGTTATCACATTGGGGGATATGGAGAACCGAATAACAACAAATGAGCTAGCTTATTTTTTGTTATTCGCGCCCCCATATAGCTACAAGCAATCCTTCCAGTCCATCCTTCTCATCCTGTTAATCCTGTCTAAAACTCTTGTCCTTTGGGTCCGTGTGAGCTTGCCCCGCCATAGCCTCGGCGACGGCGGGTCTGTGGCTAATTATTCTTAAAGAATTAACCGTGTAATCTGTGTGTCCTGCGAAGCAGGACCCGCGTCCAAATATTATTCTCATGTTTAATCATTAATGCTCACATTTCAACAAACCATAAAATTGCTTCGCAATTCTATAAAATGTGTTATATATCTTTTCACGATCAGAAAAGCCATTTAAATGCTGGGGGTGATTATTCTTCCATTAAAGAGAGTAATGTGAAGGGAGATTCAAGCATGACCAAACCCGAGCCTACCTATCAACCCAATTTTATCCGCAATATTATTGAGGAAGACTTGAAGACTGGGAAATATGATGGCCGAGTCCATACCCGTTTCCCCCCCGAGCCCAATGGCTATCTTCATATCGGGCATGCCAAATCCATCTGCCTCAATTTTACGCTTGCCGCCAACTACAATGGGCTTTGCAATCTGCGTTTTGATGATACCAATCCAACCAAGGAAGAAGAGGAGTATGTGGAATCAATCAAGGAGGACGTTCGATGGCTTGGATTTGATTGGGGTGAAAGGGAGTACTACGCGTCGGGCTATTTTGACCAGCTCTACGAGTGGGCCTTAAAGCTTGTAAAGGATGCAAAGGCCTATGTGGACGACTTGAGCGCAGAAGAAATCAAGGGATACCGCGGCACCCTGACCAGATCGGGCAAAGAGAGTCCATACCGTAACCGCCCAGTGGAGGAAAACCTAGAACTGTTTGAACGGATGCGGGCAGGAGAGTTCGAGGATGGATCCCGCGTCCTTCGAGCAAAAATTGATATGGCCCACCCCAATCTGAATATGCGCGATCCGGTCATGTACCGGGTTTTACATGCAACACACCACCGAACAGGCGACAAATGGTGTATCTATCCCATGTATGACTTCACACATGGACAGTCAGATTCCATCGAGGGAATCACCCATTCCATCTGCACGCTTGAATTCGAAGATCACCGGCCCCTGTACGACTGGTTCGTTGAAGCGTTGGGAATATATCACCCACAGCAGATCGAATTCGCCCGCCTCAATCTCAGCTACACCGTGATGAGCAAGCGAAAACTCATGAGATTGGTGGAAGAGGGGCATGTGAACGGGTGGGATGATCCTCGGATGCCCACTATATCTGGCCTCAGGCGGCGCGGCTACACCCCCGAATCTATCCGAGATTTCTGTGAACGCATTGGCGTGGCCAAAAAGGAGAGCATGGTGGACGTGGCACTCCTAGAGCACTGCCTCAGAGAAGACCTGAACAGACGCGCCCCCCGTGTGATGGGGATCCTGCGTCCGCTACGCGTGATTATCGACAACTATCCGGAGAATGAAGTGGAAGAGCTGGAGGCCATCAACAATCCAGAGGACGCCAGTATGGGTACACGGAAAGTGCCCTTCTCAAGGGAACTCTACATTGAGCAGGACGATTTCATGGAAGATCCGCCAAAGAAGTTTTATCGTCTGGCGCCCGGCCGCGAGGTACGGCTGAGATATGCCTATTTTATCAAATGTGTTGACGTGGTTAAGGATGAGAAGACCGGAGAAGTTGTGGAGATACACTGCACCTATGATCCGAAGACAAAAGGGGGTGACTCCCCTGATAGCCGCAAGGTGAAGGCG
>JASFEQ010000326.1:0-5217 GCA_050124735.1 Desulfobacteraceae bacterium
GATCGGCAGATACGCCGGCGGCCTTTCTATGGCAACGGTTCTCGGCTGCGCCGGCTTTGCAGCAGTAAGTGGATCGAGTTTGGCAACAGCCGCAACAATGGGCACTGTGGCAATTCCTGAAATGAAAAAATATGGTTATGACTCCAAGCTGGCAACGGGGTGCGTGGCTGCCGGAGGCACACTGGGGATTCTAATCCCTCCGAGTTTAGGATTTATGATCTACGGAATCCTGACAGAACAGTCTATTGGAAAACTTTTTATGGCCGGTATCCTGCCAGGTATTATTCTATCTGCCTTATTCCTGTTTACCATATTCCTGCAATGCAAAATCAAACCGTCTATAGGTCCCCCCGCAGAACGCATCTCTCTCAAGGATCGGCTTTTATCCCTTAAAGACATCTGGGGACTACTTTTTCTGTTCATACTTGTTATGGGCGGCATCTATCTAGGTGTGTTTACACCTACAGAGGCTGGTGGTGTAGGGGCCTTTGGCGCCTTTCTGATTGCTCTGGTGAAGGGAAGATTGAACTTCGCAAATATTAAGGAGAGCGTCTTAGAAACAGGGAAGACGACAGCCATGATCTTTCTGATCATCATCGGTGCAGAATTTTTCTCCAAATTTATGGGCGTTACCATGCTTCCCATGATGCTTGCGGACTATATAGGAGGTCTTGCTTTAAATAAATATCTAATCCTAACATTCATCCTTTTTACCTACATTCTCCTTGGTTGTGTCATGGACTGCGTTGCAATAATGATCCTTACAACTCCTATCATTTTCCCTGTAATAAACGCTCTTGGATTTGACCCCATATGGTATGGGGTGATAATGGTGCTCGTTCTCGAAGCCGGTTTTATTACACCCCCGGTAGGGTTGAACGTCTTTGTTATCAGAGCTGTTTCAGGTGACATTGAATTAAATACTATATTTGTAGGCATTTTGCCATTTCTGGCTGCCTGCGTGGTGGCTGTCATTTTGCTCATCGTATTTCCAGAAATTGCATTAGTTATCCCAAAGCTCATGTGAAATAAGAATAGAGGATAGAAAAATGGAATCTAATAAAGGTGAGACGAAGACCATTATCGAACCAAGCAGGGAGATAAAAGTCTATAAGGAAGCAGAAGTCCTTGTTATAGGAGGAGGTCCGGCCGGGGTCAGTGCTGCGGTAGCTGCGGCCCGCAATGGAGCTGAAACCGTATTAGTGGAGCGGTATGGCCACCTGGGCGGAATGGCCACAGGGGGTCTTGTCATTCTGATCCCCCATCTGAGTGACGGGAGCAATCAGTTGGTCATAGCCGGACAACAGAAAGAGTGGTTGGATAGACTCGAACTTTTAGGAGGCATACTTCAGCCGCCACGAGACCATATTGGCTCTTCAGATCCGGCCATTATCAAGAAATGGGGTAACTACCGGTTCTTTGTGGTTGAAGGCAAGGTGAGGTACTCTGCCTACGTGGATCCGGAAATGCTCAAGTGCGTTCTCAACGACATGGTGACGGACGCGGGCGTTACGCTTTGTCTTCACTCCTGGGGTTGTCAGGCCATCATGGATGGCAACAGGATAAAGGGGGTCCTCTTTGAGAGCAAAGAAGGCAGGCAGGCAGTTCTTGGCCAGGTTGTCATTGACACCACGGGAGACGGCGATATCTTTGCATCCGCTGGCGCCGACTTTGATGGGACCTTGGATTCCAATCTCAGGTCTTCGAAGCTGGCCCTGGTCTTTCGCGTTGGAAACATCGACTATAAAAGATTTCGCGCTTTCAAAGGAAAAGAGACTCAGACCACCTCCATATACGAAACGGGATCGCAGGAGAGCAGCTATGCCAAGTTAATGGGGAAACTAAACCGGCTCGGCGGCTTTACAGTAACCATGCCCACTTCCAGGGATGATGCGGTCTGGTTCAATAACTGGATTCCGGATTTGAGCTGTCTAAAGGTGGAAGATCTCACCCAGATGGAAGTGGAGACCCGCAAGAAAATGCTTCTGAGCCACAAGTTTTTCAAAAAGAATGTGCCCGGATTTGAGGACAGTTATATTTTGGACTCAGCGTCCCAACTAGGGACCCGAGGGAGCAGGCGACTGACCGGCGAACATATACTCACTGAAGAGGAGATGCGAGCCGGGACCGTCTACGAGGATACCATCGCCCTCTTCCCTCCCCTTACAACCAATGTCTCACCAGAGAAGCCCAATCGGTGTATTCCTTACCGGTCCCTCCTACCCAGGAATGTGGAGGCCATGTTAGTTGCGGGTCGCTGTTTTTCATCAGATTTGGTGGCAAATGATATCATGAACCTAATTCCACCTTGCGTAGCCATGGGTGAGGCGGCAGGCACTGCCGCAGCATTATCCGTTAAAGAGGGTGTCGCACCGAGAGACGTTGACTATACGATTTTGCGCAATCATCTTCTAGACCAGGGCGTTCCTTTGCCGAATCTCAAATAGGCTCCGGACTGTCCGGAAAAAACAAATCTAAAATCTCCAATTTTCTTTATGCGTTCCGAAACGGAGTCAGGAATTGCCTTATTACATTTTGCATTGATTATTCGGCCTATAATTGAGACTTTTCTTTTTCCCAACCCTATCAACATCATACTTCGGTTAATCGAATACCAAGAAATGATATTGACACTTGTAAAACTACCTTTTAAGCACAGTAACTACACTCTGGGGGCCAGCACCTTCACCTTGCGCAAATCCAACCTTGGCTCCCTGAACCTGCCTCGGACCTGCCTCCTCTCGTAATTGATAAAATATCTCGGCTATCTGGGCTATTCCAGTTGCTCCCGTCGGATGCCCCCTCCCCATAATCCCGCCGTCTGTATTTGCCGGAAGTTTTCCATTCATCTTGAAATACCCCTCCTTTAATAGGCGTGGGGCTTCTCCTCGCTTGCAGAAACCACACTTTTCCACATTCCAGAGGAACGCTGGAGACCAGGGGTCGTAGATCTGTATTACGTCCATATCTTCGGGACCATAGCCTGATGCTTCCCAGGTGTTTTTGGCAGCAAGCTCAACGCAATCTGGGTTGTTAATATGAGTACTCAAACTGAGACTGCCGCCGGAAGGAGCGGACCCGTAGGTTGCGCTTGTCTGAACGATGGACTCTATTGTGACCGCCTTCTCTCTTGATTTTAGCTTGTCCTTGCTACAAAAGATGACCGCTGCCGCTCCATCCGCATTGGCACAGATCATTAGAAGGTTTAGAGGCGTGGAGATCATTCTGGAGCCGAGAACTTCTTCAACGTTGACCTCTTTTTGAAACATTGCATTCGGATTCAGAGCAGCATTCTTACGTTCCATGACCGATACCTGAGCAAAATCTTCTACCGTAGCCCCATACTCTTCCATATACCTTACTGAGCTGCATGCGGCTTCCGCTGGTAACAGATCGAGGCCCATCATTCTCATCCATACCGGCATAGCTTGGTTGTCCAGTGGGCCGGGAGGGAGCGTCTCGGCGCCAACCGCCAGAACTATATCATGGACCCCTAGAGCTACTCGTGTGTAAGCCAGTCTAAGGGCTGCTTCTGAGCTATGGCCGGAACTAATGTTGGCTAGAGGTATTCCGGTCAAACCCACCTTTTCAACACACTGGTGAGTTCCTCCCAAGCCTCCATAATAAGTGCCTCCGAATCCCGCCTCTATCTCTTTCCACTCCATATTGGCATATTTAAGAGCCTTGGTTACAGCCTCAGTACCCAAATCAGGGTATAGCTTTCTGGGGCGCCCTTTCTTCCCATCATACCTGCCAAACTTGGCCAACCCTATGCCAGCTATGGCTACTTCTCTCATGGAATAAACCTCACTTTCTTTGTTTGTTCGATAGCTACCACTTCAAAGGGGTGAATTTCACCTCAATATCAATCATCTTATCTTTTCAAGACATGGCATAAAGCATTCGGACCGCCACCTGAGCAATGGTTGAACCCAATCTTGGCACCGGGTACCTGTCTCGGTCCTGCCTCTCCTCGCAATTGGAAAAACAATTCGGCTATCTGCGCCAGCCCAGTGGCCCCCGTAGGATGCCCCCTGCCCATCAAGCCCCCGTCTGTATTTGCCGGCATCTTTCCATCTATTTCGAAATATCCCTCTCTTAGCAATTTTCCGGCTTCTCCGGGTTTACAAAACCCGCAGTCCTCAGCGTCCCAGAGAAATCCTGGAGACATGGCTTCATACAGCTGGATGACATCCATATCCTCGGGACCATACCCTGATGTCTCCCAGACCTGTTCACAAGCAATCTCTGCGGGGTTTGGGTGCATCTTATCTGCAACAGGGAAACCTATATTGTCGTAACCATAGGTTGAAGTTGCGTGGGCTGATGCAGCTATCGTTACAGGTCTCGCTTTTGACTTGAGCTTATCTTTAGTGCAAAGAATGGCCGCTGATGCCCCGTCAGCATTAGCACAGGTCATCAAGAATCGTATGGGGGAGGCAATCATGCGAGATTCGAGAACCTCTTCCACAGTAATCTCTGGTGTCTTGTACCAGAATGCGTTGGGATTCATAATAGCATTCTTTCGCTCCATCACGGCTACTCTGGCCATATCCTCTTCCGTAGCCCCGGTCTCTTCCATGTGCCTCCTTGTCCCTAAGGCGTACGCTCCTGGCAGATTGAATCCCATCATCAAAGTCCACACGGGGGCTAACGTATCTGCTATCAAGCCAGGAGGGATTTTCTCAGTGCCAAAGGCAAGACCCACATCATACAGACCATTGGCTATGTCCTGGTACGCTTGTCTCATTGCTTGCTGGGAAGAGCTGCAAGCACCCTCTAAGGTGGTTATGGGTATGCCGGGCATACCTAACCGTGAAGTACACTGGTTAGGAACAGCCAATCCTCCAAACATACTAGCGCCGTAAGCAACCTGTATGTCCTTCCACTCCATATCAGCATACTTTAATGCCCCGATTATGGCTTCCGTCCCTAGCTCATAGATTTCTTTATACGGTCGACCTTTTTGCCCATCATACCTGCCGAACTTAACTAAACCTATACCGGCTATGGCTACTTCTCTCATTGAACCAAGCTCCTTTCCCCCTATTTTTCAACAGGAACAAAGCAAAAACCTAGAATATCGTTGCCTTCCGCATCCTTTTGCATCACGTCTATGTCCAGCTCTACTTCCTGTCCCATTTTAAACGTTCCTGCCTCAGCACCCAATAATCGGGTCCATATTCTGACCCCTTCTGGTAGCTCCACACGGGCAAG
>JASFEQ010000327.1:0-5190 GCA_050124735.1 Desulfobacteraceae bacterium
TTCAAAGATCCAAGTTTTTTCGCCATGGTCTTGATCATGCGCTACCTCAAAAGGTATATGTGGCGCCTGTTTAAATATTTACTCAGGCAAAATCACAGACTCTAACTGAGGTGAAAGGCGAACAAATTAGTCCGACTAAATTTCTAGTGACTCCCCCGCGGTGCTGCACGGGGGAGTCCGGAAAGAACTCTTTAGCGTATTCCCAATAATAAGGCGAGATGGTCTATTTTACGCCAAGGAGGGTCTGGACATCATTTAGAACAGCATTTCCAGGAAGTCCTTTGGCTTCCGCCTGCTTTGCCCAGGCTTCACGTATTTCCTTTCCTGCCAATTGCATTTTGGCCTGGTCCTCCCTGGGCAATTCATTTACCTTCACCCCATGCTCAAGAACCTTTTTCTTCATAAACGCCTCTGTGCGATCATAGACAATCCCGGCTTTTCTTGATGTTTTCAGGCCAATATTGTCCTCTATGATTTTCTTAATATCAGCCGGGAGGGATTCCCACTTGGCTTTGTTCATGACGATAGGGAAAGTCATGGTGTACAGATTACAAACCATTCCGTAATCCACCACTTCGTGCTGCTTAAAAACCCACAATCCCTCGAAGGGCATCGCCGTTCCGTCAACCACGCCTCTATCCAACGCGTTATAGACCTCTGGAACCGGGATAAACACAGGAGAGGCGCCGAGGAGCTTCAGCGTCTCCTGGATATGAGGATTGGTTGCACGAATTTTCATCCCCTTCAAATCTGCAAGGGTTTCAATGGCCTTTTTTCTGGTGAAAATTTGGCCTGGCGCGTGAACATATAACCATAGAACTTTCACCTCTTTGTATTCTTCCCGGAAATACTTATCATAAGTCTTCCAAAGAGCGACGGAGGTCTCCTCGGCTGAAGTCACCATGAAAGGAAGCCAAAAAACGGAAGTTAATTGAAAGCGGGCAGGGGTATACATTGGGTTTGTGAGGGCAATGTCACAAACACCCTTAACCGCCATATCATAGTGGTCTGCTGCCTTGCCCAGTGCTTGTCCTGGAAACAAAGTTACTTTCAACCGACCTCCAGTTAACTCGCTGAGCTTCTCTCCCCATTGTTTGATCAGCATCGTATGTTGGGGATGTTTAGGGGGCCAGGGCGATGAAAATTTTAGATTTATTGTCTTAGCTGCAGATGTTTCTATAAAAGAGGTTACCCCGAAAAGAAGAACTGTTACCGCGACCAGTAGAAACAAAACCTTGACCTTCATGTTCATACCCTCCTTTGCTAAAGGTTGTCACCTACGCAGCTCTTAAATGGCTATGAATTGGATTCATAGGTTGGCTCTGGCTGCATCATCCTGGACCCTATCACAATCTGGGAATAATAAAAGTCTTGTTTGTTCGTAATCGACTAAGTGCTTATGAGGCTGTCGGAAAACGTCCATCTGCCATTCGACAAGCCGTTCGACAGGCTCACGGTCCTGAGCAAAGTCGAAGGACTCATGGCCCTGAGTCAGGTCGAAGGGCTGCGTTACCCTCATCCCTCGTCACTGCGGCGTACTTTCATGTACGCCTCTCGCAGATACCGCCCTTTGGCGGTGATTCCTCGGGATTTCGGAAGCTCCCGTCCCGCGAGCGGGATCTACGACAGAGCGGGATTTCGCAAGGCTCAACTTGCATATGGACATTTTCCATCAGCCTCTAAGAAGTCGGTTTTTCGACAGTCTCTATAGGATAGCGGCCAAAAGTTTTGGCGGCATTAACCATGGCGTATATGTTATCCCTCGGCGTATCTGGGGATAACATGCAGCCTGATGACAGAATGAAGTTACTTTTGAGCCCTGCTTGTTTTATCACTTTTGCCGAATCCCTTTCAACGTCTTCTGGGCTGCCAAAAAGAAGGGTTGTATTGGGACAAACATTGCCCATTAGGCAAACGCTATCACCAACCTTTTCTCTGGCCACTCCAAAATCAACCTTGGTATCTAGACAGAGGATATCGAACCCTGCTTGGACAAAAGTATCCAGTCTATCTGTTGTATCCCCACAGACATGCAATTGCAGAGGTTTGCCAGTCTTTTTAAGGGCATGGGCGAGTCTTTTCAAGAAGGGAAAGCCGAATTCTGTCCACGTATCCTTAGACATTACATCCTGTGATACGGTAGGGTCTGAGATGCATAGGATATCCGCTCCAGCTTCTGCTACGGCGATGCCCCAGTGGATTAAACCTATAAGGGAAATCTCCAAAAGCTTCTTGAGATTCTCTGGTTCTTTTTTGGTATCCCGAAGAACTTTTTCTAAACCCCGCAACATGGCCGCGTGCCTGAACGGGGCCTGGCAATAGCCCAGTACTGGAATATGGCCTTCGCACAATTCCTTCAGCCTTCTGATAATGGCCAGCAGTTTAGGAAGTCTTCCATCTTTGTAAGGATTTGGCAGCCGAATCCGAGGCAAATCTGTGGAATAGTCTTGAACGATAGGCTCTATAACGGAGGGCGGTATGTCATCAGTAATCTTAAGTTTGCTACCAAGTGCTTCTGACTCGGCGTGGATCGCAAACAAATCCCATACGGCATCATACTTGAATTCCTTGACACAATAGTATTGGGAGAAAACATACTTTTCAGGAGATTCCATGGCTTCGCGAAAGGTGAAACCGGCTTGTCTCATGCACCACTCACGTGCAGCTGGAATAACTGGGACACGATCCAGTTCCTCTCCTGCAATGGCGGCCATTACCCGTTCATAAGGATTCATTTTGTCATTTACCTCCCTCATGGTGCTTCTCTTTCCCCTTGGCAGGAGATGAAAGGCTAGAAAAGGTGAGGTAAAAAGATATCAAAGGCCAGAATATCCTCTTCGATATCATGGGGTTGGTGTTTTACACCAGCCGGAATCCGAAGGAAGCTTCCAGCCGTCACCTCAAAATCTCCTGCACCATCTACCCACATTTTCCCCTTCCCCTCTAAATGGTAAACGATGTCATCTTGCTCATGAACATGTGCCGGTACTTCTGTCCCCTTCCTGACCCTCACCATCACAATGCTTAAATCCACCTTGTCCTTTTCATACGTGAGAAGCTTCTTGACAAGCAAATCTTTGAAAACGGGATGGGGTTCCCAGGAAAGGTCATCCACTTGTATATTCTTGATCATAATCACCTCTTTTCTAAAACTGCTTCCTTCTCCTCTATAGGCCTAAAACAGGGAACGCACAATCGGTTTCAGTCGTTTATTTCGGACCCACTCATATCAACTTTCCTTCGTAAAGCCAACCAAAGTCTTACACCTTTCTCTCTCGATCAACCCAATATTTTTCGCGAAGCACTCTTTTCAAAATCTTACCCTGGGGATTCCGAGGCAACTCTTCCACGAACTCTACGGATTTAGGTTTCTTGTAATTGGCAAGGGATTTCCTGCAAAACTCTATGATGTCATCACCAGATGCCTGCTGGCCTTTTTCTAATACCACAAAGGCCTTCACTGCCTCTCCCCATTGATCATCGGGCACTCCAATCACAGCACACTGGGAGACCGCTGGATGTTCATAGAGCACTCTCTCTACTTCGGCAGGATAAATATTTAATCCACCACTAATGATCATGTCCTTTTTTCGGTCAACCAGATAAACGTAATAATCTTCGTCATAGGTGGCCAGATCTCCCGTGTACATCCAACCATCCTTGATCACTTTTTGCGTCTCTTTTTCATTATTCCAATAGCCTTGCATAATGTCAGGACTCTTCACGACGATTTCCCCAACGGTATGGGGAGGGACTTCCTGTCCTTTTTCATCCACTAATTTTACTAATATCCCATAACAGGGCCTGCCACAGGACTTAAGTCTCTTTTCAGCCTCTTCATCAGAAAGACCGCTGATACTGTGTTCTTTTTTGTGCAAGCATGTCACATTGGGCCCTGTTTCAGTAAGACCATAGGGTTGCATAAAAATATTTCCAAATATACTCAATGCCTTTCTTAAGGGGCCAGGGGGCATGGGAGCCGTTGCATAGAAAATCAGCCTCAATGAAGAGAAGTCGTATTCTTTTATGTGTGGAAATTCTATGAGTTGCATAATTGTAATGGGAACCATCTGAAGATTGGTAATAGAGTAATCCTGTACAGTCTTGAGTATACTTTCTGGGTCAAAGCCTCTTAGTCGGGAGATAATTATTGAAGCGGCAACAGAGGCGTTTGCTAACATCCATACCCATCCTGCCGCATGACAAAGAGCTGGTACATTTACGAGATGTACGTCATCATGGTTGAGTTCACCATCAATGACGCAAGCTAGGGCACCTCTTAGCCGTGCGCGGTGCGTGTGTACAACCCCCTTTGCCAATCCCGTAGTTCCACTCGTGTAAAAAATCTCCGCAGGATCATCTTCTGAAACCAGATCTTCGGGGGGTTCTACAGGTGAACTGGATTTGATCAATGTTTCATATTCCTTGCTCCACTCGGGGGCATCCCCAGTACAAATGTAATTCAGAGAGAAGTTGGACCTGAGACTGGATGCGATATCAGAGAAGCCCTCTCCGAAAAGGAGAGTTGTTGCGGTTGAATCATTCAGAATGTACTCTATCTCTGGTAGGGATAATCTGAAGTTTAGTGGAACAAAGATCAGGCCTGCTTTTGCGCAGGCGAAAATACTTTCAACATACTCCGATGAGTTATAGCCTAATAAGGCAACGCGGTCTCCTTTTCTGCACCCCAAGCCCATCAGTGCATTAGCTAGGCAATTTGCACGTTCACTGACCTCTTTCCATGTGAATTCCTTCTGGGCATCCACAACCGCTTTTTTATTAGGATAGTACCTAGCGTTAATGCGAAGGACTTCTCCAATGTTCCTCACTGGCAGCCACCCCCTTTCACTTATACCGGTTGGTTAGCTACGAAAAAATGAGAACCCCAGGTCATGATGGTAAGCTGAGCATCCCCCAAAAGGCCAATGGACTTCAAGCCTATTCTTGTGCATCGCGCTATTTTATTTTCCTATAAACTTCGGTTTTCTTTTTTCAAGAAATGCACTCACACCCTCTTTCATGTCTTGAGTCTCAAAAAGAGCAGAGAAAAGCTCTGTCTCTCTCTTGAGACCCTCTTCAAATGTCATGTTTACACTTGCATTGATGGCTTTTTTGGCGTTCGCTACAGCTACAGGTCCTCGCTGCATAATGCGTTTCGCAAGGCTCATTGCCTCGGATACTGCTTTTCCT
>JASFEQ010000328.1:0-5163 GCA_050124735.1 Desulfobacteraceae bacterium
CAGAGGCAGATGACTGGAAGGATTAGGTCGCAAGGCGAATCTGAAATTTCTCCTCAAAATGATCAGGGTAATACGAGAGCTTTGCCTTGCGAAGTCCCGGCTCTCCCAAATCCTGTTCTCTGTTCACAAAGGGAACATCCGGCCAGCAGTTTTCGCAAAATTGCTGATTGATCACAGCGTAAAGCCCCTGGATCTCTGGATCAGCCTTTTCTATATGCACAGTGGCGATCTCATCATTTAACAACTCTCCCAGGGCAAAGGCCTTCACCTGATCCTCTATCAGAATCAATCCGCCCACAATTTCCAGCGCCTTAAAATGGGTCAGCGCCTCACGGACAGCGTCCCATTCGCCCACCAGGTTTAAATCCTCTTCGCAACGACGCCACTCACACCAACTGTCTACCAACTCCAAGCAGGGTTTAAGATGTTCATTCGCAAAATGCACGTAAGTGAACGGATGTAAGCGACGGAATTTGTTGATATGGTTTCGCTTGGCGTGATACTTCCTGCCTGCCAGCCTAATCAAATCATCACTCCGATAGACATAATCGAACTGGTCTCTTAAGGGCTCTAAGAGAAAATCTGTTGCACCCTCAAGTTCTGAAACCAGCCGTTGATCAGCCCGCTCAATACGGGCTGAAAGTTCCCCCTTTTCCTCCCGGAGCCATTTTAGAAGCATGCGGGTGACTTCCTCTCTGGATGCAGGGCCCATTGGTTGAAGGGCATAAGTTTCGTCCTCATTCCCGCGGCCCAGGACGATGAGCCAGTCCTGGAACATTGTCCACTGGAATCCATAATGTGATTGCCAGATGAAAAGATTGGTAAAGCTCCATTCAGAGGTTTGAGGTTGGTACTTTCTCAAAACTTCTCTGATGAAATCGCGATCTTCCAATTGAACCGGTTTAAATTTGGGGAACTCTGGGATCGTGGTCATAAGTGATTCCTATCGCTTCACGCCTTCTCGGCTAACAAATCTAAGACCTCTTCTCTGGTCAAGTCATACCAATGTTCATAGGCATCGGCCACGGCAAAAAAAATCTTTTCCCTCACATTGGGACAATAAATCTCATCCACCATGGGTTCTAGCTTCTCAATCGTTTCTGGAGGAGCAGTCGGAACGGCGACGACGATCTCCTTGGCGCCCATATTCTTTGCGCTATGGACAGATGCCATCATGGTATAGCCTGAAGCCAACCCATCATCCACCAAGATGGCCGTCTTGCCCGAAAGATCAGGGAAGGGCTTCTTGCCCCTAAACAGGGTCTGTCTCTCTTCTAGTTCTTTCTTGAGCTGTGTAATGTGGTTTTCGATTTGCGAGGGGCTGAGCCCCAAACGTGAGACCAATTCCTCGTTTAGAAAAACCCCTCCTTCCAGGGTTACGGCCCCATAACCCGCTTCGGGGTTATGGGGAATAGGTATTTTCCTTGCAATAATCAGATCAAAATTAAAGTTCAGCTTGCTTTTGACTTCAAGGCCCACCGGAACGCCTCCGGATGGAATGGCCAAGACCATAGCATCTTGGGCAGCCTTGTATTCTGGTGCCAGCATTTCAGCAAGCATCCACCCTGCCTCAACGCGATCTTTGAACACATGGTTTTTGCCCCTTAGTTCCTTTTTCTCACAGATCCTTGTGGCCATGACGTTTTGTGCAGGCACCTTTTCAATCCAACTGCACTTCCACCTTGCACTGGTTACATCGTTTTGCACCCCTGAAAAGCTTGTGGCCGCATTCAGGGCATAGGTAACGCGCCTCCTCATCCTCCACAAACCTTTCGGTACCCACCTCTCGCCAATGCGGGATGGCACGCATAATGACCTTTTTCCCTACAGGGATCGGAAACTGTTCCACATAAAGACAAGGAAAATCATCGCACTCATGACACCCCGTGTATCCTTTGCTCGATGTGCACTCTCTGATGGGGCACGCTTTGCAGTGGAAAAAAGGCTGTTCAGAAAGGCAACCTTCGCAGCGGATGTCTTCCGCAGTAAGGCTCTCACTATTGGGCAGTATGCCCTTATAAACGCCAACAAGCCCTTCCTTAAATTTCTGATTATTATCTTCTGTGGCGTAAAGAATAGCGCACACGCCACAATACAAACCACAAGGCGCCAATAATTTGGGATTGATCTCCATATAACACCTCCATAAAACATCGGCCCAGAAGCAAAACGTATAAAATATCCAGCTATGAGCTCTTGACACTAACCCATACCAGAAATTCTGGCCACTTGAAAGATCTTTCCATAATGGCCAATTTAAATAGCTTGAACCAAGAAACAACCCCATGCTCTCTCATGGGAAATGACGTGGGACGATCAGGGTGGGGGACAATAGATGATAATGGAAGGGGATTTCATGTGGAGAGGGTTTTGCGCAGTGCGCCTCTCATTCCTTGCTTCGCTCTTTGACGAGCTCAATGAATTCCTGCAAATTCTCCTCAGATCCAAATACGTCACTATATAATTTCTCGCTCCAGCGGGTGAGGCCCATTTTGAATATTTTGTGGATCAATCTATCAACACTCTCGGCCCCTTGGAGTCTTGCTGTTTGATAAAGCAGGTCATCCGGCACCCGAATGGGGAACACCGCTGTGGGAGAATCGTTTTTCGACTTCAGATACTCCTGAACACTCTTGAGAATTCTCAAATTTACGTACTTCTTGTTATATTCTTCTTCATCCATCCGCTTTTACCGGCGCAAAAAATCACTATAAACTGAAAAGCCACAGAAGTCAATATGAAGCCTGTCATACCATAAGGCTTTTAGAACGCGCATTATTGGGGACAGTCAAATTCCCCCTCGCAAATTCCTAAAAACAAGAAGGGCATCTCGTCACAGCCTGGCGAGATGCCCGCATGAGCCCTACTGCAGGGCATTAAAGCTTTTTCACTTTGTCGGCCTCAGGACCGCGATCGCTGTCATTCACTTCAAAAGCGACCCGGTCTCCCCCTCTCAGGGTCTTGAATCCTTGCATATCAATGGAAGAGTAATGAACGAATATGTCTGGGCCATTATCTTGTTCAATGAACCCATACCCCTTCTTATTACTAAACCATTTTACGATCCCTTCTGCCAAAACAATGACCTCCTTTCATAACTTTCGATCATGGTCCCAAGCCTCAGGCCGTCACTCTGACAAGAGGAGTAACCTTTCAGAGCAAAAACGACCCATAAATACAGCTGGGCCATAAATCTGGAGAACCATAGGACAATAATTCATGAAACGTCAAGGGAAAAGATACGGGTAGACTCCGGCCAAATTAAGGGAGATTCGGGGACCGTTTACGTTTACTCTGTCATAATCTTTCGAGCCCAGCACCCTCCCCTTTTTTCAAGGCCCCTATGCACCTCCAAACAGGTGTCCGCACACCACTGATGACAACAGGTTCTTTCATCGGCATTTCTCCATCAAAAAACTTATCATAGGCCTTCTCTGTTTCTCCATCGTTCCCGCAACGCCCTTTTTAGGACCTTACCTGTGTGACTTTTGGGCAGATCCTCCACGAAGCGGACAATACGAGGATATTTGTAAGGGGCTATCTTCTCCTTTACAAAGGCACGGACTTCCTCTTCGGTCACTTTCGCTCCCGCTCTGAGGACCACATCAGCGGCCACTTCCTCCCCCAAGTCCTGGTGCGGCACACCATAGACGCCTGCTTCTACCACGTGGGGATGCTGAAAGAGGACCTCTTCCACCTCACGGGGGTATATATTATATCCGCCTCGTATGATCATGTCCTTTTTTCGGTCTACGATGTAAATATATCCTTCCTCGTCCATATGCGCTAAGTCACCCGTATGCAGCCAGCCGTCAACGACCGTGGTGGCCGTCTCCTCGGGTCGGTTCAGGTAGCCCTTCATCACACCCGGTCCCTGAATGATCAGTTCGCCTACCTGCCCCGTGTCAACGTCATGACCCAAGTTGTCTACAATGCGGGCCGAAAAACCTGGAATGGGAAGGCCGATGGAACCCGGCTTCGTCTTGCCACCATGAGGATTCTCCACACACACGGGGGAACACTCGGAAAGACCGTAGCCTTCATAGATCTTTGTTTTGAATTGTTTTTCGAACTTATGAAGCACGTCCACAGGCAAAGAGGAGCCTCCCGAGATACAGAATCGCAGTGAAGAACGTCTTAGACGCCGCTGTTCAGTTTCCAGAACTAAGCGGTTATACATGGTGGGCACGGCGATCAGAATGGTGCTCGCCTCGGTTTCGATCAGGGTGACAACCGCCTCAGGCTCGAATTGCCGCAATAAGTGGAATGTGAGTCCCGAATACACAGAGGCGTTAAGCACGCTGGTTTGACCATAAATATGGTAGAGGGGAAGAACGCCGATGACCACGTCCTTTGGATCTGTCTCTCTCAGGTCAGCCACGGTCATGGCATTGTTGTAAAGGTTTTTGTGGCTCAGCACAGCCCCTTTGGGCAGACCTGTCGTCCCCGAAGTATAAAGGATGGCAAGGGAATCCTCGTCCACAGAAGGATAGGGCTGGAAGATCTCTGATCCATCGATCTCTTCCAGGGCAATGAAACCTGATCCTTCTTTTGCTCCAGAGGCTATGCGAATACCCAACTGGGGCAAATCAGCAAGGACTTTCCGGGGCTCTTCCAGATAGGGCTCCATCCCGATAAACCCCTTTGCGCCCGAATCCCCAAAAATGTGGGACAATTCGCGGCGCTTGTAGAGAAAATTGACGGGAATGATCACCGTGCCCATCTTTGCCAGGGCGTAATAGGCGATGATGAATTCAGGGCAGGACGGCATCATGAGGACGCACTTGTCGCCGCTTCCCAGTCCCGCTGCGGTAAGGCCATTGGCCATGCGATTTGCCAATCCATTTAGCTCCTGAAAAGTGTAATCTCTCCCCTCAAACTGAAGCCCCACATGTTGGGGTATCCTCTCTGCTGTGTCTTCCAGAAGCTTTGCAAGATTCATGGGTTGTCCAAAACATTCATTGACAGAAGGTGAAGCTCCCAGCCCTAAAGGGCGGGGCATCTAACTTTTCAATAAAACATCTGCTCCCCTTTGAAAGGCTATGGCGCAATTCGTCATTCCGGCCAAATCCCGCGCGGCGGGATGCAAGCCGGGATCCAGACTGATTTGATATTACACGATCCTTCTAGATTCCCCTTCGACTTCGCTCAGGGTGGTGAGCC
>JASFEQ010000329.1:0-5159 GCA_050124735.1 Desulfobacteraceae bacterium
TTTTATGTACGCCTCATTCCTCAAGATTTCGGACGCTTCCGTCCCGCGAGCGGGATTTCGCAAAGCTCAACTTGCATATGGACATTTTCCATCAGCCTCTCAGAAGTTGGTTTTTCGGCAGTCTCATATTGCATTGCAAGATAAGCTGCTGTACGCTGCTGTCATTCCTGCGAAAGAGGCTGTGTCGCAATGGGAAAAAACTGTCATTCCGGGCGAGCCCAACAATGTTGGGTGAGACCCGGAATCCAGGAAAATCGCAGACGATCAAATCATTCTGGATCCCGGCTCGCATCCCGCTCCGCGGGACTTGGCCGGGATGACGAATTGCGACACAGCCTCGAAAGCAGGAATCTAGACAAATGTTAAGATCTTGAGCAAAGAAGACGACTAGGCAATCTCAAGTAAGATTTCGTTGTGTTTTTATATAAACGGAACATGTGTCGTGAAAAGATATCGTGATTATAATACCTATCTAAGGGAGATATTCGGAGAGCGGGTCCAAAAAATATCTCTAGATGCGGGGCTGAACTGCCCAAACAGGGATGGAACGACTTCTGATAAGGGCTGCATTTACTGTGATAGTCGAGGTTCGGGTACAGGGGCCATGGTCAATCGCGGTCTATCTATCGATCAGCAGATTGTAGAAAGCCGTATACGAATGGAGCGGCGATACGGGGCAAAGAAATTCATCGCATATTTCCAATCATTTACCAATACGTACGCACCGGTGCCTCAACTCAAAGAGCTTTACGACCGTGCACTCAATTACCCGGACATGGTAGGTTTATCTGTGGCCACAAGGCCGGACTGTGTTGATAAAGAAATCTTGAGCCTTCTGCGCTCGTATCAGGAAGAGTATCTGGTATGGATTGAATACGGGCTCCAATCCTCACATGATGCCACCCTCTCCAGAATCAATCGGGGACACGATGTGGCCTGTTTTGAGCAAGGCGTACGAAGGGCAAAAGACTTCGGGTTGAACGTGTGCACTCACATTATTCTTGGTCTTCCTGGAGAGACGCGGGATATGATGCTGCAGACAGCTCACTTCTTGGCAGGACTTCCCATAGATGGTGTTAAGATACACCTTCTCTATATAGTGAAGGAAACCCCACTGGCTGGCCTTTACGAAAAGGGAGAGTATGGTTGCTTGGAAAGAGATGAGTATATAGAAGGGGTGGTGGACGTTTTAGAGCTTCTTCCACCAGATATGGTGATCCAGCGGCTAACAGGAGATCCCATAGGTGTGGAGCTGGTGGCACCGCTTTGGGCCAAAGATAAATCTGAAAATCTGAGACGGATAAGACAACGGTTGGAGGAGAGAGAGACGTGGCAGGGAAGGCTGTTCACACAGGATAGTACCCGCCGGGGATCTCGGCAAGTTTAGCCGTTTTAAAAACCCATCGCTTTCGCTGATGGTGTCTTTAAGGTTTACCAGTCAAATGAAGATTCAATGTTCGCGCCGGCAAAGGAGCTGTGCCACTTCATGCCGAGGCGACGCCCCGTTTCTCCCTCTCTCCGAGCTGTAGGCTCTATGAGCCGGAAGCGGGGCCGTAGGCCCTACTGGCCGGAGGCAAGGCCGCATCTACTGCGTGAGTGGGTGGTGACCCCATATTTTGTGGTTTAACAAGGTAACGGGAGATTCCCAGGGGCGCAGAGGCGCACCCGCCCGCCTCGCCTGAGCGAGCCCAGGCTCGCGATGGCGGGCAGGAACCTCAAAATATGGGGTCACTGCGGGGCCCGGTGGAATTTTTTTTGAGATACGGCCTTTCGAAAAGGGCCGTAGCCTCGTCCTACGAGCCCTTATGGGGTTTGAGAGAGGCCGGGTCTCTGGACCCGGAGCCTTTATTAGTGGGTTGGTCTGGGGACGCAACGACAGCTTAAATATCTCGTCGAATCATGCTGGCAGGCGTCTGGGGTGCGAAACGGTGGGTCGCTAGCCCACAGCGCCCAAAAAGCTCTCCAGGCTTTTCATATCCTCCACATTAAATATCTTTGCCCCGGTGTCACGGGGCAGGATTTTCTTTAACAAGCCCGTCAGAACCTTTTTAGGGCCCACTTCGACAAAGACGTTTACCCCCTCGGCCGTCATATTCCGAATAATGTCATACCACCGCACCGGGCTTATGAGCTGCTTGGCCATCAGGTTTTTTATCTTTTCAGGATCAGTTTCACTCTCTGCAGTGGCATTGAACAGGACGCTTGTCTCAGGGGTTGAGAAGGAGATGTCTTCCATAAATCGACGGAAATCATCCACTGCATTTTGCATCAAGCTGCAGTGCCATGCCCCGCTCACTTTCAAAGGAATTGCCTTCCCACCTTTTTCTTTTACAAGATCGACGGCCTGAGACAGAGACTCCTTCTCCCCGGTGATGACAATTTGCTCGGCAGTATTGTGGTTGGCTACCGCCAATACGCCCACCTCACCGGCCTGCGCCACGATCCTATCCACCGCCTCAACATCCATACCGAGGACTGCGGCCATCGATCCAGGATTGGCCAGAGCCTCTCTGTGCATCAACTCCCCCCTTTTGTCAACTAGCCTGAGGGCATCATATTCAGAGAGGCACCCTGCCGAGGCAAGGGCAGCATATTCACCCAAGCTGTGACCAGCCGATACCGTAGCGCGGACTCCGGATTTGTTGAGTGCCGTGAGACAGGCGAGGTTGACAGCAGTTATTGCCGGTTGGAGGTTCGCTGTGAGGGTCAGCTCTTCCATAGGACCTTCAAAGCAGAGCTTTGATATGGGCTTTTCACAGACCTCATCCACCTGCTCAAATATTCTCCTTGCGTCAGGAAATGGATCAATGATGTCCTTACCCATGCCTAAAGATTGTGAACCCTGCCCAGGAAATAAAAAGGCTATTTTTTGAGACATAGGATACTTCCTCCTCATCAAAAAAAGGAAATGATTTTTAAGGGATTTTTACTTCTGGGGCTCGCCCATCTTCTGCCGGAAAAGTTGGTCGAGGGCAATTTCGTAGTCCCTTGAGCCGGGAGTGAGGGACTTATTGCGGGAAAGCTGAGCAATGATTTCCTTTTCCGCTCTTTCGAATTTCATATTAATCTTCGTGATCACGTCATTGACGACCTTATAAATCTCTTGGTCAGTCCCATAGACCTCGATCACGGAAGGATCATTTATAAGTACTTCCAAGATATACTGGGTCATATATAGGGAAATGGGATTGGGACGGGGCACGAGATCTCGGATGGGGGCGATAAAGTACTTAAAATCAAATTCCGTACTTCTGAGTATCTTTCTTAACCCATTCAAAATAACATCAGATACGGCGCCGGCATTGTCCGTCTCAATGATCTTTTGCATGAGCAAAGACTGGGAGAGCTGAGTATGTATTTCAGGGAGTTTAAATTTAAAGAATTTGTCCCTCTGGAAAGCCTGCTGTCGCTCCTGCCTTTCCAGCCTGTCAATTAACTTCTCGTGAACTCCCCCACCACCAAATCTTTTCATGTGACAACGATCTTTAAGGTTTTATTGGAAAATACCCCAACGGACTCTTCGTTCTGGCCCAGATGGGTTAGCCTGACTCAATTCTTGGCGTTCTTGCCGCCACTTGAAGAAGTTTCTTTCTTCGACGTTTCTTTGGAAGGTTTTGCTTCTTTGGTTGTGCTGTCCTTATCTGATTTCCCCTTTCTCTCACCGCTGCCACCGCGCTTTGACGCATAATCGGTCACGTACCATCCCGTGCCTTTCAAATGAAAGGTGCTTTGGGAAATCAGTTTTCTCATTTTGCCCCTGCACAGTTCGCATTTGGTGATGGGCGAATCAGAGAATTTCTGCCAAATCTCAGTCTGATGACCGCATTTTGTGCACTCATATTCGTAAATGGGCATATTTTTTCACCTCAAAACGAAGATTATGAAACCATAACTTCGGCAATTCATTACCAGCATGAGTTCCACCGGGGCATTCGAATCCTCCCATATACATGGAGTGATGGAGTACTGGAGTATTGGAGAAATCTAACAGATAAACACAGTTTGTTCTTCTTAGCCTATCACTCCACTACTCCATTAATCCAATACTCCATTTGGGGCGAAGCCCCTGGAACTCTTACTGCACAACCAGGTCACAGATTCTATGACTCTGGTAGGCATCAAGAATATATTCAATCCCTTTAAGGGGAAGATCTTCCAAAATTTCAAATGTGGTCGCATGAACGATACCTTCTTCCTCTTCCCTTCTGTCAGCGGAAATGTCAAACCTCTGATAAAAATTGCAGAATCGAACGATGTGAACGAGTTCATGCGTAAAAACATAGACAAGAAGGGGTAACAGTCTCAGTTCTTTGTCTCTGATTAGGGCCCTAATAATTTGATGATCTTGAAGGCAGATGAAATAAAAGTCGCGCATCAAAGCTCTAGATTCAAAATCGCTGGTAGCCCTCGAGCACTTGCTCAGAAGGGCAAAAGCATGCGAAGTAATCTCATCATCTCTTAGGACCGGCAGGGTCCTCACATCATAGCAATGCCTTTTCCATTGTCCAAATGAGAATTTGTAAAAATCACCGGTCTTTTCCTCGGCGATGCCAAGGGCATCGCTTACTATGGATATGTCTACACCCTCTAAAGACCGCAAAGTCATCACCATTAAACCCGCTTGGAGAAACATTTTATGGTGAAGTTAAGGACATTAACTGAAAAGTCAATACCGAAATTGTGGTGGCGGTGACTGGATTCGAACCAGTGACTCTGCGGATATGAGCCGCATGCTCTGACCGACTGAGCTACACCGCCAGTATCTCCCGCTTTTGGGAAAGAGACGTACAGCATATATTGAGAAGAAGAAGCACAGGGGAAGTTGTGAAATTAATTTATAGAAATCTAATGGTTTGTCAATGAAATATTTTACCTCCCTCGTTGCCGCTCCTCAATTCAACTCCGTATTCCATCATTCTCTCCGACGCGTAGCCCTCCGGGGCGAAGCCGGGGCTGGAAGCGGAGCTGGAGGCCATTATTCCATTACCCAGACGGAAAATGTGTGTCAAAAACAGCACAATTTATGTGTTACAATTAATACACACATGCATATAGATTCGAATAATATACGATAATCTATTGTAATCAAAGGTGTAATTTATTCTACTCTTGTGGCATATAAATTGCAAAATTTTTGTAAGTAGCTCTAGGGTGTTCGT
>JASFEQ010000330.1:0-5146 GCA_050124735.1 Desulfobacteraceae bacterium
GTGAACGAGAATCTCAGAAAAGTTACCGAGACGTCAAGCAATACCGGCGGACAAGAAGGTGGTATGGATAGACCTGTCCATCTCAGCTTGACCGGTATTGATCTATTCATCGGTGGGTTTCAAATCTTACAGGGGATCTCCATGGAGGCCTACGAGGGAGAACTGCTTGCACTCATAGGCCCAAATGGTGCTGGAAAAACAAGCCTTCTCAACTGCATCAACGGTATCTACCATCCGAGCAAGGGTCGGATATTATTTGAGGACCTGGATCTGATCGGGTTTAAGCCTCATAGCGTCGCTCAGATGGGGATCACGCGGACTTTTCAACATGCGGAACTGTTTCGGCACATGACGGTCCTGGGCAATTTGCTTGTGGGCAGGCAGATAAAGATGGATAAAGGTCTGCTGTCCAATGGAATCTTCTGGGGAAAGACAATAAAGGAGGAGTTGGCCCACAGAGAAGCGGTGGAGGAAATTATTGAATTCCTGGAACTGGAAAGATATCGCAAAAGCGATGCTTTGGGACTGCCCTATGGAATCCAAAAAATAGTGGGGCTCGGGAGAGCACTGGCCATGGAGCCCAAAATCCTCTTATTGGATGAGCCATCTGCGGGCATGAATCGTCAGGAAAAAGAGGACTTGGCCCGTTTCATCCTCAGGATCAAGTATGAAATTGGTATCACCATGATCTGGGTGGAACATGATATGCAACTCGTTGGAGACCTGGCTGACCGAATCGTTGTGTTGAATTTTGGGACGAAAATAGCAGAAGGAAGTTGGGATGAGGTGGTAGACGACCCACAGGTCGTGCAAGCCTATATCGGTACCGGGGGCTCTGAGAAACAATGATTTTCCCTTGACACCCTGTTGTTTGGTTTATTAAAACGAACATTCGTTCAGTTGTTCTAAAATATCTCTCTGGTATGGAATGGAAAGGGAGGGCAGGCATGGCAAAAGAACAAAAGGTTAGATGCTTAAACTGCTTCGAGAGGATACCCGTGCCTGCAAAGGCGAAAAGAATCGCCTGCTCTAAATGTGGCGTTGAATATGTGATTGCCTGGCGAGGTTCCCAGGCCAAGATTGCTGGTACACCATCAAAAAGGTAATAAAGGGGGTAGGAGTAACGAGATGCCGTTGACCAGGAAAATAGGCTATATAGACCTATCAGGCGGGAATATCAAGACAAGTTCGATCCCGGAAGCGTTGCGCCGACTTTATTTGGGGGGTCGTGGATTGGATATCTACTTGCTTTACAATCACGTTAAACCTGGCTGTGACCCCATGGGCCCGGATAATGTGGTGACAGTGAGCGCAGGCCTTCTGGGCGGTTCCATGGCTCCGGCCGCTGCCCGTTGTCATTCTGGAGCCAAGTCACCCCTCACGTACGGTGTGGGAAGCTGCAATATGGGGGGGTTCTTTGCCCCGGAGCTCACTTTCGCAGGCTTTCATCATCTTCTTTTTACAGGCAAGGCAGATAAGCCTGTCTATCTTTGGGTGCACGACGGTGAGATTGAACTTCGCGACGCCCAGCATCTATGGGGCAGAGATGCCTTTGAAACACAAGAACTCATTCGTGAAGAGCTGGGGGATGAGGAGATTCAGATCGCCTGTATAGGACCCGCTGGGGAAAACCTGGTCAGATATGCCAATATTCGGACGGGTCTAAAGAATGCCGGTGGAAGGTCGGGTGTGGGCTGTATCTGGGGTTCCAAGAATCTCAAAGCCATTGCCGTCAGAGGAAGGATGGAAGTGAGTAATCGATATCCTCTGGAGGCCCTGGATTATGCCTACAAATGGCAAAAGCAGGTGACAGATACCAAGCTGGCTAAGGCCCTGGGTTATGACGGCACCATGATGATCTGGAATGTGACCAACACGACCGGCCTGTTAAGGTATCGCAACTTTCAATTTAACAAACTGGAAGATTGGGAAGATTTGACCATTGAAAGGTTCCATGAGCAATACCATGAAGGGGTCACGGCCTGTTTTGGATGCCCTGTCCACTGCCGACATAAATGGCGAATAAAGGAAGGACCTCTTGCCGGTCTCTATGGTGAGGGGCCTGAATATAATACGCAGATGTGTATGGGAGGGATGCTCAATATCACCAACTGGGAGAGTATACTCCAAGGACAATATTTGGTGGATAAATACGGCTTTGACATGGCTGAGTTTGCCAATATCGCTGCTTGGGCCTTTGAGATCTACGAGAAAGGAATTATCAATGAAAGGGATACAGGGGGTATAAAGCTGGATTGGTCAAATGCGGATGAACTTCTCCCGCTGCTCCTGGAACAAGTGGCCTACCGCAAGGGGATTGGTGACCTCCTGGCCGATGGTCCTATCAGGGCCCTTGAGAGACTGGGTAAACCAGAAGCAGAATACTATCTTCTTCACATCAAAGGTTTGGGCAATATGCTGTCCGATGAAAGGCCAACCCCCTCGTTCGCCTTGGGCATAGCCACATCAACAAGGGGGTGTGATCATCTCAGAAGCCGTCCAGCCATCGACCTTTACCATCTTCCTGAAAAGATTTTGGAAGAGGCCTTTGACGGGGGGCCCATGTCTTCTGATTTTACTTCTCATGTGGGTAAGGCAAGACAGATATGGGTTATGGAGAGGATCTATGCGGTGGTTGACTCTATTGGGACATGTAAGTTTCATACCCTTTTCTTCAGCCCCCACATGCCCAGTTGGAATGAATGGGCAGAAATGATCTACTATGTCACCGGCATGGAATTCACACCTCAGGAACTGAGGGATATTGGGGAAAGGATTTACACGCTCGAAAGGATGTTCAATTATCGAGAAGCCGGGCTGGACAGGAAAGATGATGCTCTCCCAGAGCGCTACTTCGCTGAAGCCGTTCCTGGCGGCCTGCCTGTGGTCAAAGGAACAAAGATGGACAGGAAGAAGTTCCAAAAAATGCTTGATGAGTATTATGATTTCCATGGTTGGGATAAGAATGGCCGGGTTACCCAGGAGACATTGGAGAAAATATCCCTGGACAAGGAGCCGTCCCACCTGCTTTAGTTGTTTCAAAACCCCGTGACTGTGTCGCAATTCGACAAAACTGTCATTCCGGGCGAGCGGAATGATATTGAGCGAGACCCGGAATCCAGGAAGTTCATGGGAAACCAAGTCATTCTGGATCCCGGCTCGCATCCCGCTCCGCGGGATTTGGCCGGGATGACAAATTACGACACTTCCTCGCAATGACATGCTAACTGCATCGACTAATAAAAGGAAGGTCTACTTTTCAAATGAATGCGATCGATGTGAGCGATAAAGATTTAGAAAAATATTGTACTGACGCCGCAGAGAGAGGGGCCACCCACGTCAAACAAATCCATCCCAGCAGTGTTGTAACGGCCCCATGGGTAAGACTGAAATGCCAAGCTGGCTGCGGGAACTACGACAGGAGCTATTGCTGCCCTCCTGAAACCTCAACGCCGGAAAATACGAGGGCGATCCTTGACACCTACCAGCGTGCTATCCTGTTCCATAAAGAGGCGCCCCCAACACCGGATCGAGGAAAACAGTTCAAAAAATATTTTGACATGCTAGTGGACCTGGAAGGGGAGATTTTTAAGGATGGCTACTACAAGGCCTTTGTTTATCTCTCCGGCCCCTGTATGCTCTGCAAGGAATGCACGAAACTTCAGGGAGATCTCTGCAAATTCAGGAACAAGGCCAGGCCTTCCATGGAAGCCGTCGGCATTGACGTTTACCAGACGGCGCGAAATAATGGCTTCTTCATTCAGACGCTTCGTGAGAAGACAGAGACACAAAATATATACTGTCTCATGTTGGTGGACTGAGAAAGCCCTCATTCACTTTAGGCACTTTGAATTGGAGCTTCGCTAGATTCCTAAAAGGGGGTGATATAAGACAACGTAGAAAAGAGAAACCTAAAGAAGGCACCTGCCTTTCATTGGTTCTTCATGTGGACCCTGGAATGAGTAAACCCAAAAGCCCAAAAAATATGGGAGCTTCATCGTTTAAATCTCAAAACTCTCTGCATTCTAAGAAGAATTGTTTACGGGTAACCTAAAGAAAAGGAGGGCGTCATGAAGAAAAGAATTTTTGCTTTGACTGTAGTCCTTGCCTTGATGGCAGCCGGGACCTTTTTTGGCTATGCGAATCGGGCCGCGGCCGCAGACCCCATCGTGCTCGGTGTTCCCAGTGCCCGCGCTTTCGCTGAAGGCGAAACCATGGAAAAAGGCACAATCCTGGCCGTCGAGGAGATCAACGCCAAGGGCGGAGTGAATGTGGGTGGAAAAAAGCGGCCGTTCAAGATTGAGATATCTGATTGCCGTGATTTGGAGGCGGGTGTACCCGTAGCGGAGGCACTTCTTGTGGTGGAAAGGTTAATCCTGGACAAAAAAGCCAACTTCATTGTTGGTGGCCCCACCCGAACCGAGGCGTACAACGCAGCCATGGACCTTTTCTCCAAATATAAGACCATTTCTTTGGTAAACACCGGCGTCTATTCTCCCGCCACAGGAAAAAGAATCGCCGAGAATTACGAGAAATACAAATATACCTTCAGGCTTACCGGACATGTGGGCATAGAGATAGCGATGGACTTGCCTGCGCTCCTAAAGGGGTTAAAAGAGGACTACGGATTCGATAGGGCCTACATCATGGTCCAGGATGTGGCCCATGCCCGAAAGAGTGGCGACATCGTCGGAAAGTTGCTCCCCAAATGGGGCTGGCAGGTGCTCGGGAAAAAAATATATCCCACCGGAACCACAGACTATTCCCTGGGCCTGCTTGATGCCAAGAGGCAGAAGGCACAATTTCTCTGGGTGTGGATGGATATGCCAGAGGTGGGCATTCTTATGAGACAATGGGCTGACCTGAAGGTGCCGGCACTGCCCATGGGTTATGCGCGGCCCGCACAGGATCCCGATTTCTGGAAAATGACCGAAGGGAGTTGCGCCTATCTGGTCCTTGCCGTCTTGAACGCGGGTAACGTGCCCACCAAGGTAACCCCATGGGCCGAAAGATTTAACAAGGCCTGGGTGAAAAGGTGGAAAAAAGAGCCTTCAGGCTATTCCTGCTCAGCACCCTATATGACCGTTTACGTATTGAAAGATGCCATCGAACGCGCCAATTCCCTTAACAGTGAAGCCGTCATCGC
>JASFEQ010000331.1:0-5126 GCA_050124735.1 Desulfobacteraceae bacterium
CCAAGCCTTCTTGGCCCTTATGCTGGGCGGCATGGTGGTTGGGGCAGCAGCGGTGTTTTCGGTATTAATGAAAGCTTACTTTGCTTTTGCTTTGCCTGCGTTAATTCCTATCATTCTAAAGTTCTCACTCCTTGGCGATGATATTCACCGTGCCATGGCGGGAATGGGTCTCCTTGCAGGGATCATCACATCCTATATCGCAAAGCGTATGAATGTTGTAAATGTGTCATCGATCAAACTGCAATTTGAAAACATAGATCTGATTGAGCATTTGGCCGCTGAGAAAGATCGCATTGAAAAGATAAATGAAGAGCTCAAGTCCGAAATCGGTGAGCGAGAACGAGTTGAAGAGGCGCTTCGGGTGAGTGAACGAAGCCATCGGAATCTATTCGATAGTGTCAGTGACTTTATCTATACCCATGACCTGGAGGGCCGCTTTCTGACTGTAAACCGTGCCACTGCCCAAACCCTGGGATATACCTCTTCAGAACTTATTGGCAGATCTGTTAGTGATTTCATGCTTCCCAAATACCGACAGGCCTTTCGGCAGCAATACTTGGAGCAGATCAAGGAAAGAGGCTTCTTCACTGGCGTATCGAGGTATGTGTCAAGTGAAGGTACGCATCATTACGTGGAGTACCGAAACATCTTGGTACAGCGAGACGGGAATCAACCATACGTGAGTGGTGTGGGGCGCGATATCACCGAGCGTATAGAAGCGGAGATAGAGGTTGGAAAGCTCGAACAACAACTCTTCCAGTCGCAGAAGATGGAAGCCATCGGCACCATGGCAGGGGGCGTTGCCCATAATTTCAGAAATATACTGGCCGTCGTTTCAATGAATAGCGAGCTCATTAGGATCAAGTATAGGGATGAATCTGCATTACAAGAGATTGCAGATGTGATTAGCAGTTATTCAAAACGGGGTGAACAATTGATCGAAGGATTGATGCAGTTTTCCCGGAGACAGACCAAACAAGATTATCAACCACTTAAGCTGGATGAAGTGATTCGGGAGACGTATGAATTAACAAGCATATCGTTCGACAAAATGATCAATATCCACCTTAAGATCCCTGAATCCATCACCATCATGGGAGACCATTCAGGAATAAGTCAATTAGTGATGAACCTTTGTACCAATGCAAGAGATGCCATGCCTGAAGGAGGAGAGTTGCATATTGAGGCCAAAAAAGAAGGGGAAAACGCTTTGGTGATTGTCGCTGATACCGGAGAAGGAATGGATAAAGAAACCCGGGAGAGGTGTTTCGATCCCTTCTTTACCACCAAGGAGGTGAACGAGGGAACAGGCCTGGGCCTTTCAACCACCTATGGAATTGTGAAAGAGCATGGAGGTGAGATCCACGTCCATTCAGAACTGGGCCAGGGGACAACATTCAAAATCTACTTTCCGCTCACCCCCTCTGATATGCGCATCCCAGAGGAATCCTCAACTACAATAGTGCGTGGCAACGGCGAGAAGGTCCTGGTCGTGGATGATGAAACGGAGATGTGCAGGGTCATGGAGGAGCTGCTCAAGAGATTAGGGTATAGAGCAGCCTACGTTAAGAGCGGAAATTCAGCGATCGTGAAATACAAATCCTGGCGACCAGATGTGGTCCTGCTAGACAGGAACATGCCAGAGATGGATGGGGTATCATGTTCTGAGAAGATTATGGGTTATGATCCCCATGCGAAAATCGTCATTATTTCTGGTTATGACGAGGATGGGCCTTCAGGCATAGATGAAGAGAAAAAGAGGCTCATAAAGGGTTATCTTACGAAGCCCATCGAGATGGTGAAATTGAGCGAAGAATTGGCACAGGTTCTTGGATAATCGTACTAGAGATAGCTTTTTTATCTCATCAGGGAACCAGTAAAACGATCTGGTAAATAGAGTAAGGAGATGGGAGAGAGGGATGAAGAGGATCTTGATTGTGGATGATGAGGCGCCCATTCGGCACCTGCTCAAGCAGATCCTTGAAGCGAAAGGTTATAGCTGCACCCTTGCGGCAGATACAGCGGAGGCCCGTGCATGTCTGAAACAACAAACCTTCCAACTTGTGCTTTGTGATATCCTCATGCCTGGCGAGTTAGGCTTGGACTTCGTCCGGGAGCTTCTGGCCGAGCATCCAAACACGGCAGCCGTTATGGTGACTGCGGTGGACGATCCAATGGTTGCAGAGTCCGCAGTGCAAATGGGGGTGTATGGTTATATCACCAAGCCCATTGAACGGAATGAGGTTATAATCAACGTAGCCAATGCGTTACGTCGGCAAGAGCTTGAGATTGCCAATCGTAGCTACCGCGAAGAACTGGAGTCGATGGTTGCTGATCGAACGAACTTCGTTATCCGATTGAAGAGGATGTTTGAACAGCTGCATTCTCCACAAGTTGCAGAGGAGCTCATTAAGAAGATAGATGAATGTGAACAGCCCAATAGAATAAGAAAAAAGCTGGAAATGACCATTCTGTTTGCAGACATCCGGGGATTTAGCAGCATGGTATCTGCCCATGATCTGGAGGAGATCATAGATTTTCTGGATGCATTCTACGGTTCTGTGTCTAAAACAGTTTTTAACAACGGCGGCAGCATTGATAAATTCATTGGTGACGAGGTGATGGCCTTTTTTGGCGCACCCGTCGCAGTTAGGAATCCTAGTGAAAGTGCTGTAAAGACAGCCTTAGAGCTGGCAGATTCTTTTCAGGAGTTAAGAGAGCAATTCTCAGGGAACTCACACCATTTTGATAAATTGGGAATCGGGATTGGTATCAACACGGGGCAAGTATTCATTGGGAATGTGGGTTCAGAAAAACGTTACAGTTACACTGTAATAGGGAATGCTGTCAATCTTGCTCGCAGGTTGTGTGCCCATGCTGGCGCTGATCAAATCTTTACAACTGAAAAGACAATTTCTGAAATCCCTGGAATGGTCTCATCCGTATTTGTTGAGAATACCTCTTTTAAGGGGATTCCAAAAACGGTTGACATATATAAGATCGCCCCAATCTGATCCCTTATTGTGTGGATCACCGAAAACGCGCCTGTAGATCTCCCCATTTCTTTACCCATTCTCCTTTCTTCCAATTCTTTTCACAAAGTGCTAACCTCACTTTTTAGTCGTTTCAAAACCCACCAGCTGTGCTGGTGAAGTGAATATTCACTAACGGCTTGGTAAAGGAACCCCGTTGTGCCTCTGTGAGGCCATGACCCATTTCTCCCTCTCTCCGAGCTGTAGGCTCTATGAGCCGGAAGCCGGGCCGCAGGCCCTACTGGCCGGAGGCAAGGCCAGTGGCATGGGCCCCATTTCCCTGTTGATAGAGGCTTTAGAGGAAGAAGATAGGGGTATGAAGCATTTGGCAGAGGAAATCTTAGAGAAGGTTCATGGGGGACTCTGATGAGCGAAATCTGCTTTGCCAGGCATGCCCAGGCCTCTTTTGGGAAAGAGAACTACGATCGACTTTCCAGCCTTGGAATGAGACAGGCAGAAATTCTTGCAGACTACCTGGTGCGGATTGGGCTCGATTTTCACGCCGTCTATTCCGGATCCATGGAGCGACAAATCGCCACAGCGAGGAAGGTTTTATCCGCAATGGGGAATCAGAAGGACAGACCTGACTTGCGCATAGTACCGGAGCTTAACGAGTATGACTCTCGCCTAGTGATTAGGTCCTACGTCCCAGATCTGATCCGAGAAGATCCAGCCGTTTCAGATGCCGTGGCCCAGATGTACACGGACCGCAGATCCTTCCAAATGGTCTTTGAGCGTGCCGTTTTGCGGTGGATATCTGGACGCAACGACATGGAGGGTGTGGAAACTTGGAAGGCCTTTAAGGCGCGCGTTCACAAGGGCGTAAAGATGATCATGGAAGAGAACGGACGGAAAAAAAGAATCTTGGTATTTAGCTCGGGCGGGGCCATTTCAACGGTCATGCAAATGGCCCTCAGTCTGACGGACGAAGAAACCATTCGCCTGTCCTGGCAAATACAGAACACCTCCCTATCCGTCTTTAAATATAGCGGTAAAGATTTCAGCCTTTCATCCTTCAATTCATTGGCCCATCTCGAACTCCTTGGAGATGCAGCATTGCTTACCTATCGATAGTCAGATATAGACTTTCCAGCCTGCCCTCATAAGTACAAAAGGGGAGGCCCAGTGATTAGGGGCCCACCCCTCAATTGGCGTACTTCTTGTAGATCCCAAGAAATGGGATTAGAACCAGCGTTTAGGCCGGCTTTAACAGAATGCCCGCTACCAATCGTAAGTCTCTCGTTCTATAATAGTGGCAACGCCCTGGCCCCCACCGACGCAGGCGTTGGCACAGCCGTAACGCGCCTCTCTTGCGTCTAGGATCCGGGCTAGGGTGCCCACCAGCCGAATACCTGTGGCACCGAGCGGATGGCCGATGGCTGTGGCCCCGCCCATGACGTTGACTCTGTCGGGATCCAGCCCCAATTCTTTGATGCAGTTCAGCGCCACGATGCAGAAGGCCTCATTAATCTCCCAATAGTCGATGTCAGAGACCTGGAGACCCGCCTTTTCCAGGGCCATCTTACTGGCTGGCACCGGCCCTGCACCCATGATGGTGGGATCCACACCCGCAAAACCGATGGAGCGAAGGGTCGCCAGGGGCTTGAGCTTCTTCTTTTTTGCGGTCTCCTTTGACATGAGGAGCATGGAACCGGCCGCTGCGTTGAGCGGAGAAGAGTTGCCCGCCGTGATCACACCGTCTTTTTTGAAGGCCGGTTTGAGGTCCGCCATGCCTTCAAATGTGGCATCTTGCCGCACGGCCTGGTCCTTTTCCACTTTCATAACCGTTCCGTCATCCTGCGGGGCTTCAATGGTCATGATTTCACCATCGAAAAAGCCGTCACCCTGGGCCTTGGCAGCCAGTTGGTGAGATCGGGCACCCCACCTGTCCATATCATCTTTGGTGAAGTCAGTCTGAGAGAATAGTTTCTCGGCTGTGAGACCCATGTTCAAGGTGGTCATCATATCCCAGTGTTGGTAATCGGGATACATGAAAAGGGTCATATTGGGGGCAATGAGACCCCGGTCAGAAGTGTAACCGCCCATGGGAATGCGGGTCATATGCTCATAGCCGCCCACCAGGACCACATCGGC
>JASFEQ010000332.1:0-5118 GCA_050124735.1 Desulfobacteraceae bacterium
TCGCCTGAGCGGGAGCGCCCGTCCTCCGCAGTAGCCTGCTACGGAGGATGGAATGGCGGGCAGGCACACGCTGACTAATAGTTCCGCCGACATTGGCGGAACTATTTGGTGTCATGCCCTTCGGACAAATTTAAGACCATCCTTTTAACTTCAGGTTTTGGATGTTTAAAATTTACCAAAAGCCCCACATGGATTCCCGTAGCTTTCGGATAGTTTAGTAATTGCGCCTCATGGGCTTTCTCAAGCTTTTCAACCGTCTTGAGTTCGACTATAACTTTGCCTTCAACAAGGATGTCCACGATATACTCACCTACTGCATTTCCTTTATAGAAAACTTTGATTGGAGTCTGACTCCCTGCCTTGAGCCCTTTTCTTTTCAGTTCAATCAACAAGGCATTCTCATACACTTTTTCAAGGAAACCAGGCCCGAGAACTCGATTGACTTCAAACACAGCACCATTTATGGCATAAGTAACGTCGTTAATGTCCACAAAGCACCAAGTTTTGTTTCGCCGAAGGCGGATGGCATTTCTTTGTTCGGCCAAGTCGGCCGAACAAAGGTCTGCGTAAGTCTGCGGTTAATTAATTGCAGTAAAACTTATAGTTAAAAATAATGTAAGTTTTGCTGGAAGTCAAGAAAAAAGTGAGGAATGAAGGGGGAGGGTAGGTTGGGACAAATACATGATGAGGAGAGATCCAATTTATCAAAAAGTTACTGACATACCTCTTCAAAATTCTTGTCACCAAACCAACAGGTTAAGGGACTTACTGACAATTCCACATCCATAAAAAGACCCTAACTTATTGATAAATCACTAAAATTGTTCTTGACTTTTTCTTTTCATACTATAAGGGTAAAGAAACCCATAGTCTTTATTTCCGCAGAGAGATTACTGGGATCTATGATACGCATGCCCTAGTTGGAAGGTTAACTTCACAGCCTGATTTTTGCTGACGTTAACTTCCTTAAAGGCCCCTCAACCCCATTATCACCTTTAACCCCTCTGGGTTTACCTCCTTGCTCAGGGGGCTTTTTTTTGGGCATATTTCAAAAATATCGACCCGTCTTTCCATCTTTTCCCAGCATTCCCCTGGCAACCAGCAGGGCCTGGTTACGATCCTCCATGTTTAGGGCCTGCTCAAGACCTCCGGCGTCCAGGTTCATGTTGATGGCCTCCTTGGTGAGGCGGAGGCCCATGGGATTTTTGCTGTTCATGGTCCTGGCTAGCTCTAAAGCCGATTCCAGGAGTTTGTTACGCTCCACAAGTCGGCTGGCCAGGCCAAGATTCATGGCTTCCTCTGCAGCCATGAAGTTTCCCGTGAGCATAAATTCGTAGGCCCTCCCGGCCCCTATGAGCCGTGGAAGAAAGTAGCTGCAGGCCATGTCCGCGCCACCTAGGCCGATGTTGATGTAGGCGGCTGAAAACCGCGCATCCGGGCTGATAATCCTCACATCCGATGCCAGTGCAAAGCTGAAACCCAATCCAGCGGCTGGACCGTGAACCGCACAGATGATGGGCTGCGGCGCGCGCCTCATCGCCAGATTCAATCTTCCAAGACGGGACTGGAACCGATAAAACTGGTCAGTACCCATTTCGGGAAGGATCTTTATCGTCTCTTTCATGTCCAGGCCTGCGCAAAACCCCTTTTCCCCGCTTCCCCTCAAAATCAGGACATGGGTATCCAGGTCATACTGCCGCTCGCTCCAAAAGCTTTCCAATTCTTCCATCATCTTCTGGTTGATCAAATTGTATCTGCGGGGCCGATTAAGAGACAGGATGCCGACACCTTTTTCCTTGCTCTCATATTCTATGGTCTCGTACGCCATAAACACTCCCCCCTTTACTTGACAAACCGTTTAATGCTACACCTCTTCACGCGGCTTCCACGATGCAACCGCTAAGTTCAGATCGGAGTTGGTAAGCGACGCATAGCTTCAGCCGGGTTCTGTGAGGTTTTCAAGACAATACAGTCAATCTATAATACGCGGGGCCCAAGAAAGCCAGGTTGAAATCTTTAACCGAAAGGTGAAAGATCGCAGAACTTTTGCCAAGCCATGTCATTCTCGGGTTAGAGGCTGTGTCATAATGTCATTGCGAGGGAGTTACCTGCCCGCCATTGCTCTCGCCCGTCCGCCATCGGCTTAATCTCAGGCGAGGCAGGCGGGAACGACCGAAGCAATCTCATAAAGGATTGAAAATAAGGAGATTGCCACGCTCCCTTCGGTCACTCGCAATGACGAAATGGGGTTGCGACACAGTGTCACAAGCGGAAATTCAGATTAAACCTGAAAAACCATGAGGAGTTTTGAATGCCCAACATCCTGGCCATATATGGCAGTCCCCGCCGGAAAGGCAATACCACCTTATTACTCCAAAAGGCCGTTGAAGGCGCAAGAGAGGGTGGTGCGGAAGTAGAGGAAATTGTTCTCCGTGACTTAAAGATGTCTCCCTGTCTTGAGATCTATGGTTGCAAAAAGGAGGGTCGGTGCGTCATCAAAGACGATTTCCAGACCGTCTACGATCAGATTCTGTCCTGCAATGGTTTGATGCTCGCCTCGCCCATATTCTTTTATACAGTGAGCGCTCACACAAAAATCCTCATGGATCGCTGTCAGTCCTTCTGGGTGAAGAAATACTGGATAGATAAAACACCTTTTGGAAAACTCGTCCCCAAACGCAAAGCCCTTTTTATTTCAGTAGGTGCCACCAAAGGGAAAAAACTATTTGATGGCGTCCGCCTCACTGTCCGCTATTTTTTCGAGACGTTTGATGCAGAGCTCTGGAGATCACTCCTCTACAAAGGTTTAGATTTTGAGGGAGATGTGTTAAAACATCCAGAGTATTTGGAAGAGGCCCACCGGTCAGGGTTTGAGTTGGTTCAAGCCATCAAGGACATGGAATAATTAGTGGACTCCCTCATGGCATACGACCTGACCGTCTGCATATAACAAAATCAATATCATTCTGGGTATTCACCATGTACAAAGAACGTTTTGAAAATTTGTCCCGAGTGGCGCAAAAAGTCACATCATCCCTGGATATCGGCGATATCCTGGAGACGATCCGTGACGAAGCCAAGGTGACCGTCCCCAGTTCACGAGAGGCTTGCCTACTGATGTTTGACGAAGAGGCGCTGCATTATACCCGCCCTCTTCATTGTGCAGTGTACAAAAATCGAATCAATTGTCAGCTCTGCAAACGGGGCCGCCAGACCATCGAGGGCGTCCTGGACCAGCCCCTTACGTATCAGTGTTCTTACCGTGGCGACGATACGACTGGTGAATCTGAAGAGGCCGTTTGTGAAGTGGCACTGCCCATACATGATGGCAATAAACCACTTGCGGTGCTGGACGTGATTGCAAAGGAGGGGCACTCTTTTGACGAGCTGGATATGACTCTCCTAAAAGACCTGGCGGATCTTGCCACCAACGCCATCGTTAACACTCGTAACCACTGGAGGATGGCGCAGGAAAAGCTCAACATGGATCAAATCCTCATGCACCTGCGGCCTTTTGTGCCGGAAACTGTGCAGCGGATCGTAGAGAAGGATCCATCCGCTCCTTCCCTGGACAAAAGGGATGTGGATGTTTCTGTTCTGTTTCTGGATGTGGCTGGCTACACGAAAATCAGTGAATCCCTCACACAAGAGAAGGTGAATTTCATCATTGAGAAATACTTCTCCTCTTTTTTGGATGTGATCTACACGCATGAGGGAGACATTAACGAGACGGCTGGAGATGGCCTGATGGTGATCTTTCAGGGCACTCCCGAGGAAAACGCTTTAGACGCCTCAAGGTCCGCCTTAGAGGTCAGGAAAAGGACGATAGAGATCAATGATGAGCTGAAAGGCCGCTTTCAACCCATCGACGTGAACATGGGAATCAACTCAGGGGTGGCCTCCGTGGGGATGACCAGATTTCACGGCGCAGCCGGGACCAGGATGACATTTACGGCCACCGGACCTGTGACGAATTTGGCGGCGCGGATTGCGGCAGCCGCGACAGATGGGGACATCCTTGTGGGGCCAGAGACGGCAGAACGCATCAAGAAAGAGATCCCTCTGCATGAGCGTGGTCCCAAAAGGTTCAAGAATGTGAAAGGGAAGGTGCAGGTATACAGCCTGATCCGTCCCGATTAGAATGGGGGAAGTCTTTTTCTGAATATAATATATTGAATTTACAGTAAATTCTCACAAATGGCCAAGTCTCACAGGGAAACAATAAAAAAATCCAATTTAACCCTTGACACCAGCCCTGAACTCCCATATTAATAATACTATTAGTAACCATTCCTGATAATTAATTACCCCGTTTTCCCCCCTTCTTAAATGAAAGATACGATTCACCAAGGGGGGATTTCATGGTTGGGACGGCCTGTTGACCGTTGAATTCGGGCCGTTTAAAAATGCCCGAGAAGATAAACGAGAATACGCTCATCAAATTTGGGACCTAAAAAGAAGGAGGTAAGAAATGGCAGACGTAAAAGGAACGCAATCGGAAAAGGACCTGTTGGCTGCGTTTGCAGGGGAATCACAGGCCAATCGAAAGTACCTCGCTTTCGCCAAGCAGGCAGACAAAGAGGGCCATCCGCAGGTGGCCAAACTCTTCAGGGCAGCTGCTGAGGCAGAGACTGTCCACGCCCATAACCATCTTCGGACCTTGGCTGGCGTCAAAGGGACGGCAGATAACCTGAAAGAGGCCATTGCTGGGGAAACCCACGAATTCAAAGAAATGTATCCTGAAATGATCGGGCACGCTCAAGAGGAAAAGCTCAAGGCCGCGGAATTGACTTTCAACTTCGCCAACGAGGTTGAGAAAGTCCACGCTGCTCTGTACCAGCATGCCCTGGATAACTTGGATAACCTAAAGGAAGCCGACTACTATGTCTGCTCTGTCTGTGGGTACACCTGCGAGAACGAGGCCCCGGATAAGTGCCCTGTGTGCAATGCCAAGGCAAGTGCATTTTTTAAGGTGGACTAAATCGGAAATTTGGACAGGAGAGTAAATATCGCCAGCAGAATGGGAAAGGAATCGGCAGCCATGAACGTATCCTTGAAAGGCATACTTCTCTGGTTTTCAGCGATAATACTCACGTTTGTTCTTTGGGCTCCGCTGAT
>JASFEQ010000333.1:0-5084 GCA_050124735.1 Desulfobacteraceae bacterium
GGGTTGAGCCCAGGGCTTTCACATCTGACTTGCCAAACCGCCTACACGCTCTTTACGCCCAGTAATTCCGAACAACGCTTGCACCCTCCGTATTACCGCGGCTGCTGGCACGGAGTTAGCCGGTGCTTCCTCTAGGGGTACCATCAGTCCTTAATGACTATTGATCGAAAGGATTTTTTCCCCCTTGACAGAGCTTTACGACCCGAAGGCCTTCTTCACTCACACGGCGTTGCTGCGTCAGGGTTTCCCCCATTGCGCAAAATTCCTCACTGCTGCCTCCCGTAGGAGTCTGGACCGTGTTTCAGTTCCAGTGTGGCTGATCATCCTCTCAGACCAGCTAACCATCGTAGCCTTGGTAGGCCATTACCCTACCAACAAGCTAATGGTACGCGGGCCCCTCCCTGAACGGCAACTTCCATGGAGAGGTCACCTTTCATCCCAAAAACCACGGTTTAAGGGACGATATCCGGTATTAGCAACGCTTTCGCGATGTTATCCCAGGTTCTGGGGCAGGTTACCCACGCGTTACTCACCCGTGCGCCACTTTACTCCTCCGAGCAAGCCCGGAGTTTCTCGTTCGACTTGCATGTGTTAGGCACGCCGCCAGCGTTCATTCTGAGCCAGGATCAAACTCTCCACTTAAAGCGTTGGGTCTATGACCCTTTTTTTTGACAAAAGCCTACAGCGGCACCACTATTTAGTTTTCAAAGAGCAATTTCGATAATTTAACTCTAATTCCCCCAAAAACCCCTGTCAACACCTTTTTTTGGGGAACGTTCAGTTTAGGGAGGAGCCAATCAATTGTCAAGCGATTTTCGGGGTTCAGGCCAGAAAAAAAACCAACTGATTTTTTCCATGAAATCCGAAATGATATCAAAAACATACGGTATTTGGCCCTCCTCTAATTCCGGATAAATGGGAAGCGCCCGTGTCTTTAAAGGGAATTCCTTGGACACGGGAAAATCCTTTTCTTTGTAAACCAAATCCCTCAAACTTTCCCGTATGCCTTTTGCCCTTCTTTCTTTTCATTCTATTCTGGCCCACTTCTGATCACCATAGCTGGCTATAAGTTCAGAGGCGGGGATCACCTTCACATTGTTTTCTAGTCGATGCCGGTATTCTTTGAGAACTTGCAGCGTCTCCTGGTGGGGATGTGCAATACCAATGGCGGTTCCTGAAAGCCTTGCCATCCCCAGAAGTCGCTCCATTTGAAACCTTATACGCTTCGGAGACAATTCATTATCAAGAAAAACATGTCGTCTGGCTGAGGGCAAGCCCATCTTTTTGGCTATCTCAAGGGCCACGGTTTCTTTTGTCGTCCTGCTGTCAATATAGAACAGATTTCGCTTCTTCAGTTCACGCAAGACGATGCTCATCTTGTCATTTCTTTCCGTAAAACAAGATCCCATATGGTGATTCACCCCTCGGCTCCCCTCGACGCGACTCAAATGGGCCTCTAATGTACGCCTTATCTCCGTCTCATCCATCTCCGTTAAAAGCGCTCCCGGGCCTGGATTTATAGACGGGTAATTCTTGGGCTCCATGGGTAAGTGAAGCATGAGTTCACGGCCCCTCTTCTTTGCCTCTTGCACAATGGTTTCGGTGTGGGGGGCGATGGGCAGAACAGAAAAAGTGAGCGGCAGATCTAATTGAAAAAAAGAGATGGCCATATCACGATCGTATCCCAGATCGTCAATAATCAGTGCAATTCTCGGCAAACCTTCATAGGATTTTTCTTCATGTCCAGCATAGATCAGCCTAATCCTGTGGGTATTCAGACCTAGCGCGGAGACGTGGCACACAATTTCGCGATCTGGTACCTCCACTGTCTTGAAGGTTATTTGCTGGCCCAGTGGTTTCAGTTGTGCATTGATGCATTTTTCGAGTCTAAGTGCGGCATGGCGATCAGGAACGTTTAGCAATAGCACCGTAAGATCCCAGTCTTGCTCTTGTTTTGATTCAGGTTCTACTTCAGTGAAAACCACCTCCTTTTCCCGTTTTTCTCCCTGGTAGAGGGAATCATATATGGCCTTGTCTATTTGGCTAATTGCTCGGTTAAGATCCGACTCAATGACGGATTCTTCTTCGTAGGCAGGAGGAGAAATCTGGGGCTTCAGGTGGGGGAAATAAAGGCCCAGACCTAAAGTGATCAAACTCCCAGAAAAAAGGGCACATACATGGACTATGCCCTTTTGATTGAGCCATATTCCCCCGCGGCTTCTTTTTCTTTTCCTAGCGAACATCTGCTATATGGAGGATCAGGCGGGAGAGTGAGCAATTTTCACTGGGATAAGCGCCTCAGGGGGCTGTCTTTATCTGGGAAAAAATATTCCAGGTTTGAAGCAACTGCAGCGCGTGGCGGACTTGGTTATCCTTTTCCAAAATTATCTTTACTCTCTCCTCTTCCTCTCTGTCACCTCCACTTTTCTCTTTATCAAGCGCCTCTCCCGTCTCATTAGGTATGTGCCCCTTCAGGTCCTCTTCTCTCAGGAAATGGAGTTTCTCCTTTTCCGGCTTGTCTACCGGAGGGATGAATTCCACTTCTATGTCAGGCGTAATCCCACTCAACTGAATGGATTTACCACTTGGCGTATAATACTTTGCAGTGGTCAATCGCAGTCCCGAACCATCGGATAAGGGCAAAATTGTCTGCACAGACCCCTTTCCAAAGGTTTTGGTGCCCAGCACCAAGGCCCTTTTATTGTCCTGTAAGGCTCCGGCCACGATTTCCGCGGCGCTTGCACTCCCACCGTTCACCAGGACAATGATGGGATAATTCCTCGGATTTTCATTTTTGTTTGCGGGTACCTCCATGTCCTGAGAGTCATTTCTCCCCTTTGTGCTCACAATCAGCCCCGAGTCAAGAAAAAGATCCGAGACCTTTATCGCCTGCGTCAACAACCCTCCAGGATTGTTCCTTATGTCCAGAACGAGTCCTTTCAAAGCGCGTCCGCCTTCAATTTCTTCCAAGGCCGAGGCCAAATCCTCGTCTGTCTTGCTCTGAAAACTGGAAATGCGAACATACCCGATATCGGGGCTAAGTAAGTGGTTTCGAACACTCTTTAAGGGGATCACGTCACGAGTGATGGAAAATTCAAGGGGTTTTTCAGCCCCTTCACGTCTGACGGTCAACTTTACCTTGGTCCCCTTTGGGCCTCTTATGTTTTTTACCGCATCCGTCAAGGTCATATCGTTGGTTGGCTTCTCATCTATTCCTATTATTTGGTCCCCCGCCTTTATTCCCGCCTCATATGCGGGCGTCCCCTCAATGGGTGATACGACCGTGAGTACATTGTCCCGGACGGTTATTTCAATCCCTACGCCTGTAAAACTCCCTTTGGTCTCAATGAGTAACTCCTGATGCTCCTCCTTTGTTAAAAAGGATGAATGGGGATCAAGGCTCTGGACCATCCCTTTAATGGCGCCATAGATGAGTTTTTGAGGATCCTGAGGCTCCACATAGTTTTTTTCAATTTGTCGCAGCACTTCTGTGAATATCTCTATATTTTCATAAACATCAGTGGTTCCGGCTGTAACTTGACGGTCTTTCCCACTGACAAAAATCAATCCTCCCATCAGTAGGCATATTATGACCATCAAAGCCAGTTTTTTCGTGTGTAATCTCATCATCATTCTCCTAAGCACTTCTTTACTTTTCCAGGGCTGGAAACTGCGTTTATACTTGACCCGCGCCAAATTCTCCAAAACGGTTATGAAATCGCTCAGCATTTTGATAGGGCTATACGAGTTAACCCAAACATTTCATTCTACTCCATCCTCATTTCAAAGGTCAATTAACTTTTACCCACGTAAGAGGATTGAGAGGCGTCCCACCCCTTCGTATCTCAAAGTAAAGCCTTGGTTTTTCGAATGGACCTGTGTGCCCCAGTAAGCCGATCTCCGTGCCCCTTTCCACCGTATCACCCTCTTCCCTGTACCTCTCCGATAGGTGAGCAGAGACGGTGAAGAATCGAGAACCGTGATTGATGACAATGGTCTGTCCGTAACCCTTGAGCCAACCTGAGAAATCTACCCTTCCGGGGAAAACGGCTCTTACCTTTGAACCAAGGGGCCCTTGAATAAAGATTCCCTTGTGCGTCTTTACGATATCTACTCCCCATCGGTCATGACTCTTGATAATCTTTCCATTAAACGGCAGGGGTAATTTTCCTTTTGAATTGGCGAAGTCAGAAGGTAGCGTTGTCTTCTTCTTTTGTTTTCGATCCAGATCCAAGAGGGTCACTTTCAGGTTCTGGGATGCATGCTGTAGCTCTTTGACCAATGTTTCGTAGAACTCCTTTTCGTTGTGTACTTTCATAAGGAGGAACACCTTCTTGTCCTGTTCCTCTTTTATAGATGACAACCGAGCCCTCTCAGCCTTTTTCATCCCATCGATAATGGCGACTCGCTCTTCAATCAGGGCTATCTCCTGGTTTATCTCTTGCTCCACCGCGGCCAACTGTTGCAACAGCTTTTGATCTCCATCCATGACCACTTGAAGGTACTTCATCATCCTCCTCAGTTGTTCCACATCCTGGGAGGTGGTAAGAATGTGCACATATCCCCTCTTGCCGTATTTATAAAATGCGGTCAGTCTCTTGCTTAGTCTCTCCCTAACTGCCTTCGAGGACCGCTCAAGATCTTTCAGTGTCTTTTGCTGCCTCTTCAGGGCTTTCTGGTTTAGCCGCAACTTCTCCTTTATTTCCTGCAAAAACTGCCTCTTTTCGGCGATCTTTTTCTCTATTTCCACGAGCTGGCCCAAAAGATCCTTTTCTCTTATGCCAAGCTTCAGAAACTGCTCTTTTTCTCTGGAGAGGTCTGTCTCTATCTGTCTTATCTGCTTTTTTTCCGTATCCGATTCGGAAGATGAAGCGGCCAGCGAGAAGTGCGGCGTGAGCAAAAGAAGAAAAGAGGAGAATATCGCGAGAGTTGGGATAGAAGATAAGCCTACTCCCCTTAATGCATTGGTGGGATGTGAGCTCTTTGCTCCCAAAAGAATGATCCTTAAAAACCTAAGCACGTGTGATAAAATGGATGGAAATAAAGCCCTGAAACGTTTCTATAATTCAAAAAACCTGCCTATA
>JASFEQ010000334.1:0-5083 GCA_050124735.1 Desulfobacteraceae bacterium
AGAGCGACTAGAAAGACGCCGAGACTGTAAATGCCTGAAATTCCCGCGGGGATAAGATTGGGGAAGGGGTAACCCATGTGGAAAAGATAGCTGACAACACCCGCTTGCACCAGGACCAATAGAGCCCAGAATGCACCCCATGCATAGCCGTTCAAAAAAACAGCCAAGAGGAGGATCCCTCCGTTCAGTAACCAGGACGTTGACATGACCCCTTCTGAAGTCATGGCGCCGGTGTTCCATGAGACGACAAAAAGGGTGGCCCAGAGGACAAAAATGGAATAGTTGGCCACCCAGAGGATATTCTTTGTCTTCCTCAAAATTATCACGGATGGGATCATGAGCAGCCCAGCACCGATGATCACGTAAAAGAGGGAGATGGCCCCCACGTAGAAGTAAAAAAGACCTAAAAGGGGGGCCAGCATGATGAAGCCCAGCTGAAAGATATTGAGGGCCTTGATCTTACGTGTCACCTCGGGGTCAGAGAATTTTGGTCCGCTGTTTATTAGATTCTCAAATAGGGATTGAAGATTCATCGTCTTGGATTAATGGTCTTGAGAATGGAGAAAGGGAAGATAGATCTGGTCCTGACCGCATAGAGTTTCTTTGGCGTTTGGTCCAGACCAAGATGCACAAAACAGATCAAGGGTAGACAAGGGAGCCAGCCCTAACCGGCCGTGAAAATCGTAATAATCCCTCCTCGGGTCACGCTTCCGATCAATTGCGTGCTCCCGTCTCTATAAATAGGGAAGTCCGCAGAAATGACAATGGTGCAAGACTCATCGGCCGAGGCTGGAAAGGCTCGAATATCATAGTGCAGTTGATGGCCTGCCGGAATGACTATCTTGAGGGCATTACTGATCTGCCCAAACTCCGCTTTGGTCGGCGCATCATCCTTGAATATGACTATTGGTGTGTCATTCTCTGGGAAGAACCTATTGCGATCCAGGTAATAGATGATCTGGGCTTCCAGGAGCTTGCGCATCATCGTTGAGGCCTCCGAACCATACGCCCGCATTCGATACGTGCGGTAAACGGGGAACGCCGTAGCAGACAAAACACCCACAAGGGCTATGACCACCATGAGCTCCACCAAGGTAAAACCGGCATGTCTCCTCATTTAGGCCCCCTCACCCGGTGGAAGTTGATATTGAATGCCACCGGGGGTTATAATAATACGCATTTCCCCTGGCGTTGGATTGGCCAATGCTAGTCGATAACCTATTTCAGGATCCCTTTCGTAGTACAAGCCGATTAACTGTGTGGCCTGGTTATCTCCCAAGGAGAGATATTTTGGAATAAGATCAATGAGCCTTTCAGGGTAATTATTCCCTTCGTAATGGGCATAGCGTTTGATGGCGCTGTCCACCAGGAATAGAAGAACCCTGCTGTTTTGCGTAACATCGACGGTGTCGGTCGGGGGCTTTTCACCGCCAAAGAGGATGAATCCCCACATGGCCAGGATCAGGACACCGGCGCTGATCACAAAATAATGGAAAGCACCCAGTTTGATCTTTTTCTTTACTTTTTCATCTGTAGCCTTTTCTTTCTTACCCTTTATGCTCGTACCGACCGCCGAAACAGAGGATAGCATGGCGCATTGAAAACAGAAGAATTGATCAGGCTTGGTCTCTTCGGCGCACTCGTCGCAAAGAGGAATGCCACAGCCCGCACAAAGGTGTTGGGCCCGCTTGTTAGGATGGTTTTTGCATTGCATCTGAATGGGTCTCCTGGGTGGGGGCCATCTCATTAAGGGATTTTTGTTCTTGAAACTATTATATCTATAGGAAAAATGGGAAATAGTCAAGGAGAGAATCCTTAAGGGTCCGAGGGAAACAGGGACCGCTTTCCTTTTAAGAAACTTAGTATGACCATTGAAAACAACAATCAGACGCTTTTTGCTGAATTGTCGCCCTCACTCAACATGGCGCCTGCCAACCCGCACCACGTTCACCTCATGGGTATTTGTGGTGCGGGGATGGCCCCCCTGGCTGGCATTCTTAAGCAAAAAGGGTGTCTTGTCACGGGCTCGGATCAAAATGTTTATCCTCCCATGAGCAACTTTCTTGAAGGGCTGGCCATCCCTGTTCTTGAAGGGTACCGCCCCAAGAACCTGAATCCTGTCCCGGACCTGGTCATTGTCGGCAATGTGATCACAAAACTCAATCCAGAGGCGATCGAGCTCTCCAGGCTAAAGATTCCTTACCTGTCCATGCCCCAGGCCCTTATGCAATTCGCCATGAAGGATAAAAGATCCATTGTTGTTTGCGGAACCCATGGTAAGACCACCACCACGGCCCTCGCTGCCTGGATCCTGGAAAAGGCGGGCATGCAGCCAAGTTTTATGATTGGTGGAATACCCAACAATTTCGAGGGCAATTTCCAGTTGGGAAACGGCCCATATTTCGTCATAGAGGGTGATGAATATGATACGGCCTTTTTCGATAAGGGGCCGAAATTCCTCCACTACCACCCATGGGCCACCATCCTCACCAGCATCGAATTTGATCATGCGGACATCTACCGTGACCTCCGACACGTGGTAGAGAGCTTCCGCAAGCTAATCGACCTTATTCCACCCGACGGCTTACTCATAGCGAACGCCGATGATCCTATTATTAGGCAGGAGTCGGTAAAGGCAAAATGCCCGGTCATCACATACGGTTTTAGTGAGGAAGCGGAATGGAAGGCCGTTGATCTCACTTTTCAGGAAGACCAGACACGCCTTACGATTCTAAAACAAGGGAAGGAACACCTGCCTCTCATCACTCCTCTCTACGGGGAACATAACATCTCTAACCTTTTGGCCACTGTGGTCCTCTCTCATTTCTTGAAGATAGATCAACTAAATCTATCTCAAGCCGTGAAAGGTTTTGGGGGGATCAAACGGAGACAAGAGATAAAAGGAGAAAAGAGAGGCGTACTGGTGCTGGACGATTTCGCCCATCATCCCACGGCGGTGAGGAAAACGATCCAGGCCGTGAGAGAGAAATACCGGACCCGTCGCCTTATCGCTGTCTTCGAGCCGAGATCCAACTCAAGTCGTCGCAACATTTTTCAGGATAGATACGTCCAGTCCTTCGACCGAGCAGACCTGGTAATGATACCGGAACCCCCTTTGATGGAAAAGATCCCGCCGGAAGAAAGGCTCTGCTCTAAAGAACTGGTGGAGTCCATGAAGAGGAGGGGTTTAAACGCCTTCTACGCTCCGGATACAAATCATCTACTGGATGAAATCATCCGGCAAAGTCGGGAAGGAGATCTTGTCCTGATCATGTCAAACGGCCCATTCGATAACCTGCCCCAGCGTCTTTTGGATCGCCTATAATCACACATTGCTGTCGACTGCCCTCGGATGCCCAAATTTCCTGTTTTGCTCAGGACCGTGAGCCTGTCGAATGGCAGATGATGCCTTGATGGTGGAGCTCCCCGCGCGAAGGCGAGTGGATCAGGGGGATGGCTCTCAGGTTTACAATCATTTCCCTTGTGTGCTAATCTCATCGAGAAATTGAAGCGCAACGAAACCATCGTGATCGTACCTCATAACTGTTTAAATTTGCTCATATTTTCTCTCACTCCATTTTCTGCCATATAGGCAAGGCACCGTTTTTTTAGGAAACCTAATGCCCCCCGATTATCGCATAGCGAGAGAGCGCATGGTCAAGGATCAGCTTATGCCCCGTGGCATAACGGACCCAGGCGTGTTGAAGGCCATGGGAAAGATCCCTCGGCACCTCTTCGTGGAAGAGGCCCTCGTGGGAGAGGCCTATAATGATCACCCCCTGCCCATCGGGCATCAGCAGACCATATCCCAACCTTACATCGTCGCCCTCATGACGCAGGCCCTCGAGCTTGCAGGCAAAGAGAAGACCCTGGAAATAGGAACGGGCAGTGGATACCAGACAGCCATCCTGGCCGAGTTATCGAAGAAAGTCTTCACCATTGAGAGGATCAGACCGCTCATGGAAAAAGCGAGAGGCCTGCTTGACGAACTGGGATATTCTAATGTCCTATTCAGTGCCTTCGATGGGACACTCGGGTGGAAAGAATATAAGCCTTACGATGCCATCATGGTCACAGCTGGCGCACCGAGGGTCCCTGAACCCTTGTGCGAACAGCTCGCAGAGGGGGGCCGAATGATCATTCCCATAGGCGATAAGTTCAGCCAGGAATTGATCAAGATTGTCAGGAGAAGAGATCAATTCAGGCAGAAAAACCTGGGTGGATGTCGTTTTGTTGACCTGATAGGTATCCACGGTTGGAAAGACTAGTCAACCCTTCGGCTACCCCGTGCTCCCGCACGGGCCTGCTCAGGGTTGACCCTGAGCGGGGCTTGAGAGCCGTCGAAGGGTCAAATGTGAATTCCTAAAGAGTTCTGATGATTGCCAAAAAAGATGCTCCCCTGAGACAGATCCAGAAACTCACTTTACCTCTGACTCGTCTTAAAGGCGTTGGGCCCAAAAGGGCCACATATCTGGCCCAGAAAGGGCTCCACACGGTCCTTGATTTGCTGTTTTTCATCCCTTTCCGCTACGAGGACCGCACACAGATTTCCCCCATAAGCAAGGCCGAGGAGGGGATCCCTGTCTTGGTCAAGGGCACGGTCCTTTCTGGTAGAGAAGAGAGATACTATCCGAGCCGCAAAAGGCTCTTCAAGGTCGTTCTTCGGGACAAAGAAAGCCGGTTGAACCTCCTCTGGTTTCAATACAAGAAACCCCACCTGACCCAGTATGCTACGCCTGGTCTGGAACTGCTCGCCTATGGTCGTATCCAAATGCACAGGGGGCAGAGACAGATGGTCCATCCCGAGATTATCCTTCTCGATGCACAAGGGGTTCAATCCGAAAAAGGGGGACTGGGCTTCTACCCTGTGTATCCCGCCGTTCCAGGGATCTCGGCAAATCTCCTGAGGTCAATGATTAGAAGGGCACTGGATGAGCATTTGGCTGCCCTGGTCGATCCCGTTCCCGAAGAAATCACAAGCCGTCTGGGCCTTCCCCATCTCACCCGGGCGTTGGAACAGGCCCATTTCCCTTCTGAGGAATCCGCCCTTGATGAACTGAACCATTTTGACACCCTGTCCCAT
>JASFEQ010000335.1:0-5081 GCA_050124735.1 Desulfobacteraceae bacterium
CTGAGGATGTCACCGATCAGGTCAAATGGAGCCAGTGTAATGGCACCACAGGCCAGTGGGAAACCCAATTCTTTCATTTCCTCAACGAATGCGTTGGCTATGGCGTTATGTTTCTGTACGATCTCTCCAGCTTTACACCATGACTGCATTGCGCTGACCACATCTGGCACGGCAAACGCAGCACTCAGACTCGTCCCAAAGTATCCAAGCAAGAGAGCCCCTATAGGTGGAATGCTCTCAAGGGGCTTTAAGGTCCCGTAAACCCGGGGCAAGAACTTGGTGATAGTAAAGCCTGTCATATCATCGAGGAACTCGTCATACTCCTCTGCCAACATGTATTCCGCTTCAACAAATTGGAATGAGTGGTTAACTGGGATGCCTTGTCCTGGTAATTTAACCTGCTTACAATCCAAGGCCTCCACCGCATGTCCCGGCGTGTGAAAACAATGACCGGGATTAAAATAAAAATCCGGCTCAAAATCAATGAATGTCTTTCTGTACGCTGCAAAGCATTTTTCGCTGTCATACATGGCTTCCTGAAAAGTCATACCCACATATTTGGCCGGAAAGAAGCTTGCGTCCTGGAACCATATGGGAACACGGTCCGGAACTTTCAGTTGAATCGCATCCTCAACTCTCTTTTGTCTCTCCCTGTAAAGTTCTTCGCCTGTTTTCCCCATGTTATTCACCTCCAATCCAACTCTTGGCTAAAGAAACGGCTTCCATGGCATCCAGGCCGTATGCATCAGCACCGGTGTATTCCCTGACTTCATCATCAATCTGGCCACCGCCAATCATGACTTTGACTTTGTCCCTCAGCCCGGCTTCGGAGATGGCATCCACTGTCTCTTTCATGGTATCGAAAACCAGGGTCAGAAATCCGCTGAGCCCCACCACTGGGGCCCCAAACTCCTTGATGGCATCCACAAACTTCTGAGGCGGCACGTCGATGCCCAGGTCCATCACATCAAATCCATTCACATCCAACATGAACACGACAATATCCTTGCCAATATCGTGAATGTCGCCTTCGACCGTGCCAATAATTACCCTCCCCACACGCCCCTTCTTAACCTCACCTCTGAGTTTGGGTTTTATAATCTCCGATATCTTTTTCAGCATTTCTCCTGCCAGGATTAACTCGGGCAGAAAATATGCACCCTCCTCAAACCGTTTTCCCACCGTATCCATGGCCTGGCTGCAGGCCCCTAAGACTTTCAAAGGGTCTTCTCCCCCGGCGATGAGGTCTTTTGCCATTTGGACCGCTTCTTGTTCCTGCATGTTGACCATGGCTTCTACTAATTTTTTAGACATCTTTTCCCTCCTCAAATAGCCGCTAGGGTTTCTAGTCAATCATTGTAAAAGGACTATGTCCCCTCTAATCCTGCTATTTTTTTCTCTGCTTCTCTTCTTTACCCCATATTGCAAGCGATTGGGGATGTTGGCGACATAAGGCGCCGTCGGTCATTGCCCACAATATCAGATTTCCAACAGAATCTCAGAGCGAACTCCTGCCAATTCCGCAGTCGGACAGCTTAGGCCGGTGTCAATCACAACGTCCAAAAATATGCGATTCATTACATCCCGGTTTGACAGTCCGAATTTCGGGATCCTTTAGAATAAAGCGATCTTCAATACTCAGTCCGATGAGTCTGTTGTGGTAGGATTTGACTCACGGCAAACTCGCATGGAGCGTTTTTTCCACTCCTGCGACAGAATTTAGGGTGGGCCAAAGAGGATTTCTAATAGCCCACCCCATTTCATTTATTAGTAGGGTACCGGAAATACGGGTTTAGCTGTGGGTTTGACAAAATCGTGCTGAGAAAATGTGATGGGACATTCCCACTTCCACGGTTTATCCGTCTTTACCCATTGACCGTAGGCAAGGGGTTTCTGATTGTAATGCTCCTCATCGAATTTCACCCGGTGGGCCATAGTCATCATATCCGTTTCGCCCAAGGCCTTGTTAACCGCTTCAGCATCAAGCGTCCCGGCCCTTTGAATGGCATCAACGAGGATTTGAATATTTTGATAACCCCACCCTATGGCTGGATTGAGCGGTTGACCCGTGTCCTTGATCCATCTTTCAGTAAGGGATTTGGGCGTTGTGTTGCCAAACCCGGGACAATTTTCAAATGAAGGATCCCACCATATCTCAACACCCACGCCGTACGGAAGTTCACCACCCCAGGCATTGACTTCAATGTAGTAAAGGGGCGCTCTACCGATGGAAACCATCTTAGGCTTGAACTTCAGAGAGCGGGCCTGTCTCCACATGGTCGCGAATATGGGAGACGGCGAGTTGCCCCAGAGGATTTCCACCTCGCTATCTTTCCATTTCTTGATCAGTGAAGAGAAGTATGTTGTATCCATGGGCACCAGACCCACTTTCTTATCCACGCCGATAACATCATAGCCTAATTTTTCCAGTGCCGGAGGGAAGAGGGAATACCAACCTCTTCCGTCCGGTTCGTCTGATGCATAGACGGCCACCTTTTTATTGGTCTTATCCCCGAACTTTTCCAGCATCGCCACCCAGGTGTCCATAATGGTATAACCGGGCTTATCCCAGTACGCTCCTTTGGGAGCAGGGGTGGCTATGGAAAAACCATAGGTCCAGCTGTATTGCCAAGGAGGTTTCACGTCTCTTCTCAGGCTCAGCCACGGTTCCATGGGGCATCCTCCGGTCACGCGTGGGATCTTGTACTTATCCGCCAGGTTTGCCTGCGCAATGTCAAGCGTTAAAGGCTGATTGGGCGGTGCTGAGAAGTGTACCTTGTGACGCAGGATGAGGTCCTCGGCCAGCGTGCCTGACTTCCCTGGATCGCTTTCATTGTCCACAATAATGAGTTTGACAGGTATTTTTTTCCCATATTCCTTAACATACACACCACCTAGCTTGTTTATATCCTCAACGGCCGCCTTTACACCCCAGGCACCCCCTTCACCGAAACCCGCGAACATGCCTGTTAAGGGGCTGTTGCAGCCTACTCGGATCTCCTTTGGCGCTTCAGCCCCCGCAAAACCAGGGGTGATGCCAAATAGGATCGCGACCATTATGATTCCTAAAGGGAACCAAAAATACTTTTTCATTTTAACTCCTCCTTTCATTAATTTTGAAAGCCGACCGACCTCCAATCCACGTAACGTTCATAACACTTGACGTCCTGTGACATTTTCAGCAAAATCTTTCACCTCCCTTGTTCTTTGATTGGATCACTTTTCCCTCAACGGGGCACAAAACGCTCCGTTGATAGCCGTCAGCACTCACCTTTCAGCCATTAGCGAGTCCATTAAATCCCTTTTTCAATTTACTCCCTCCACTTGAGGGCAAAGCCCATGATCCCCTTCGGTACCATCAACATGACGATGATAAGCATAACCCCCTGCAAGAGCAGACTCCAACCCACATACTTTGCCAAAAAGAAATGTAAGAAGACAACGATCACCGTGCCGACGATGGGGCCGGTTTCTATACCTATGCCTCCGATAACTGATGAGAGCATTAAAATCATCGTCCAGCGAATACTAAAAGCCGATGTGGGCTCAATATATTTTTGGTAGATAAAATAGATGGACCCTGCGATTCCGGTCACAACCGCACTGAGCACAAAGGAGAACAACTTTAACTTGAAAACATCAACGCCTGAACTAGCCGCGGTACTGTCACTGTCGCGGATCGCAGCCAGCCCTAGCCCCAGACTTGAATTCAGGATTAATCGCATGATTAAAAGGGAGACAATCCCGATGAAAAGAGCCATCCAATACACTTCTGCCATGCTGAGCCCTTCGATACCCTTTAACCTGTACCCAGCACCGGCTCCGTGCAATTCTCCTCCAACCGGTCTCCAAATAAGAAATACGATCCTGAGTGCCTCAGGGACGACAAGGGTTCCAATGGCAAAATAGATGCCCCTCAGTCTGAAGACCGGGATTGATATAACGAGTGCAAAAAGAGCGGATATGATCCCTCCGGCTATGATTCCCAGGTAAAAAGGCAAACCGCTCCAGGTTATAATGACCAGACTGTACCCGGCCAGACCTATAAATGCGGGTTGGCAGAGGGATATCAGGCCAGAGTATCCGGCAAGCAGGTTCCACATATTGGCCATGGAGAGATACACAAAAAAGAGGAAGACATACAGAAGCCAGGCACCGGGCATATCTAAAATCGGCAACGCTGCAAGGATAACGATGAACCCTATGCTCGATATGATTCTTCCCTTTGTATAACGAAAGAACAAATGCATCGTTTACCCTTTTAGCGGCTAAATATGCCCTGCGGCCTAATGCTCAACGCCACGAGCACGATGATGTACGCCACGAGCATCTGAGCGGCCTCTCCGAAAAAGTGACCGCCCAGGGTTTGAGCCAGGCCCAGAATCATTCCCCCAATAAATGTCCCCATCATGCTGCCCAGTCCACCTACAACAATGACGCCAAAGGAAATGATGAGGAAGGAAACGCCTGTTGTGGGGGAAAAGGGGAAAGTCAACCCAAGGAATACGCCCGCGATAGCCGCCGTAGCCATGGCGATGGCAAACGTGAGAGCGTATATCCGTTTCGGGTTAATGCCCACCAGCAGCGCCCCTCTCTTGTTTTGAGATGCGGCGTTGATAGCTTTGCCCAGATAGGTTTTTGCGAGGAAAGCACGCAAGACAAGCATCACAACTAGTGCGGCCATAAAATCGAGCAGATAGGCCAAGGGGATAAAAATCTCCCCGATATTGTAACTGTTGAGGGAGTATTCAGTGGTTAACCCCCTCGAAAGGGGCGACCAGATGATCTGGTTGAGGTTTTGCAGGACCAATGAAATCCCGAACGCTATAATGAGTGGGGCCTCCATGGATATGCCGAAGGATCGGCTCATAAAAAATTTTTGAATAGCGAAACCGATGGCAAACATCACCGGCATCCCCAGGACCAAACTCAGAACCGGGTCCAGTCCCATTTTTGTAAAGCATGCATAGGCGAAGTAGGTGCCAAATACCACCAGGTCTCCGTGAGCCACATTGATTAATTTCATGACACCAAATACGAGAGACAGGCCCAAAGCAATTAACGCATACAGGCCACCCATT
>JASFEQ010000336.1:0-5074 GCA_050124735.1 Desulfobacteraceae bacterium
GTCATAACCATATTTTTTCATTTCAGGAATTGCCACAGTGCCCATTGTTGCGGCTGTTGCCAAACTCGATCCACTTACTGCTGCAAAGCCGGCGCAGCCGAGAACCGTTGCCATAGAAAGGCCGCCTGCGTATCTGCCGATCCAGGAATAAACGGCTTTGTAAATATCCCCGCTAATGCCTGAAATATATGCGAACTGGCCCATCAACACGAAAAGTGGGATGACGGTTAATGTGTATGAGGATCCCGCAGAGTAGGGAACAAGGTGAAGGAGGCTTAGACCGGCTGGTACCCCCATCATGAGGCAGTAACCAAAAAATCCCGTCACAAGCATGGCAAGTCCTATATACATCCTTATTGCAAGGAGGAAGAACAGTGCACAGATACCAAGGATTCCTATAATACTGGGATCCATAGCCTATAATTCCTGATGTTTAATGAGATTCCTGATATTCTTTATAAGTTCAATGGAATATACAAAGCATCCGATAGCAAGAATTAAAAGAAACGGTGAAACAGGGATGTAAAGTATAGCTGTGACTTCGTTTCTACGCATAAGTTCAAGACACCTGAGTATATTCATCCAAGTGATCAGGATGATAATGAATAGCGAAAGGAGATGAGTTATAATATCAATTGTCACTCGCAGTTTTTTTGGCAACATACGTACGACCAAATCAATGGATATATGCCCCTTCTCGGCTTGGGTATAACCAATGAAGAGAAAAACGACCGTTACCATCATGACCTCGGTAACTTCATAAGCCCCCGTGATGGGTGAGTTGAAGATATAACGGCCAATAACGTCACAGGTGGTCAACAACATCATGCCGAGGAGAACATATCCTCCCACCTTGGCAAGCCAAGTATTCAAAGATCCAAGTTTTTTCGCCATGGTCTTGATCATGCGCTACCTCAAAAGGTATATGTGGCGCCTGTTTAAATATTTACGAAGACATGCCAGAATGCCCCGTCATTTGGACGGGGATGAATGGCATCCTTTGTCATTCCCGCGCAGGCGGGAATCCAGATAACACCTCCAAAGCATAGAGGCCTGGATGCCCGCTTTCGCGGGCATGACAGTTTAGGGTTCAGTAATCAACATTCAAGTTGGTGATGTTATCCTTCCGTTTGCGACGAATTAAGGAACCAGAAGCTCCGACCTTTGGTCGGAGAGGTTCACTGTGGCTAGACTGGATTGCTTGGGGTTTTCCTTTTTTGAGTCCCGCATGGCGGGACTTTGCATAAAGTCGCAGAGTGATCTTATAACTTGAGCTTTTTCTTAAACTTTGCCCATTTGCCTTTTTCTGAAACCTCGAGCAAGATCACCGAGACGTTGTCACCTCCGCCCCCCCGATTGGCCTCATCAATCAAAACATCCACCTTTCGGTCAAGAGAAATGGAGAAGTCGTCAAGAACCGCTTGGATAGATTGTTCAGAGACATAGTTTGTGAGGCCATCAGAGCACATCAGGATCGTATCTCCCACATCGGGCCTAATAGGGGAAATGAAAACATCCACACTCTCACTCAGACCGAGAACTCTCGTTAGCATGTGCTTCATTAAAGGATTGGTGGAGGTTTCAAGATGATTCAGCCCCATACTTCTTTGCTCTGCCTCGAGGGAGTGCTCTTCAGAGATCTGGACCAGACGGCCATTGTCAAGGAGATAGACGAGTGTGTCACCCACATTGGCCGACCATACGCAATTTTTTTCCACGAGCAAAGCGGCGACTGTTGTACCCATCCTATGGTATTGAGGTTTTTTCTGGGCCTCATGGATAATGGTGTTGGCGAAGAAAATAGAGTTAATGAGCTGTTTCGCGCCCTCAGAAACCTCCGATTCTATGGGTTTTAAATAGGATGGCTTCTCATTATTCTTCACTTTTCGCCAGTAGTCTGCCATGGTCTCCACGGCGAGTCGGCTGGCCACATCTCCCGCCCTATGGCCACCCATACCATCAGCGATCACATACAACCCCAAATCCGGGGCAATAAGGTAGCTGTCCTCATTAATCTTTCTTTTCATCCCAATATGGGACTTACCAGCGCATTTGACGTTCATTTATTCCTGCTATATGTATGACTTGTGAAAAAATCATACCAGAAACCAGCGCAAAAAGCACTCGATTCTAAAAGAGGCTTAGTCATTTTCAAAACCCAACAGCTGTGCTGGTGAAGTGATTATTCGCTATACGGCTTGGTAAAGGAACACGGAGAGAATCTTTGTTTTAAGTGCCCACGGGATGGATCTCTTTCCCATATCTTTTCTTCAACGTTAAATAAGGCGTTATCTTCCTGTATAACTTCTCACCAATGCCATTTATGGATAGCAATTCACCAAGACTCTTGAATCCTCCCCGTTTGGTCCTTTCTTCCACAATAGTTTTTGCCAACCCAAGACCGATTCCAGGAATTGCGGTCAGACCCATTTCAGACTCACTATTCAAACAGATAGGTATGCCGAGGGTAGTTTTATAAAAGGCCGACATTTCACTCACCTTCGCCAACCGAGCTCCGCCGGAGGCTGCGCCGCGCAGAGCTTCGCTATGATGGACAAGGGGTTTTTCCTCCCCGAGGTAAACCGTGACTTTCATACCAGAGGAAATGGCAAGATCTTCGAACTGATCCGGGAGGACCCTATCATCACTGAGTCCTCCCGCCCTATTTATTAACTGTGCGAGATTGGGCGGACTCTGGAAGGCGTAAACGGCAGGGGATTTTACGTCTCCTCCAATCTGAATGAATAGTTGACCCTCATCCGCAGACCCGGAAGGCATTGAAGGCATGAGGGCAGGTTTCAAGAAATGGATAACTAATAGGGTGAGGAGCAGGAGCAGATACCCGATTCTCCCATGGTTAATCCTAGGATTCATCGCTGTCCAGACCAAAGGCCCTATGCAACACCCGAACGGCCAATTCTGTATATTTTTCCTCTATAACGCAAGATACCTTTATTTCAGAGGTACTTATCATCATGATGTTGATATTTTCGTTGGCCAGGGTCTCAAACATTTTCAGTGCAACGCCAGCATGGATCCTCATGCCCACGCCCACGATGGAGACCTTGGCGATATCCTCATCGCCAAGAACCTTTTCCGCGCCTATCTCTTGGGCCACATCACTGACCAGCTTCATGGTCTTGTAGAAATCGGATTTGGGTACTGTAAAGGTCAGATCTGTTATGCCGTCCTCGCTGGTATTTTGAATGATCATGTCTACCACAACACCAGATTTGGAGATGGGTCCAAACATTTGCGCCGCAATTCCAGGCCTGTCAGGAACCCCTTTTACGGTGATTCTGGCTTCGTTCTTATTATATGCGACGCCAGACACCAAAACCTTTTCCATATCCTTTGTCTCACCTACTACCATGGTCCCCTTCTCCTTTGTAAAAGTTGATCTCACGTGGATTGGCACATTGAACTTTTTGGCGAATTCAACGGATCTGATCTCCAATACCTTGGCACCCATGCTGGCCATCTCTAACATTTCCTCGTAGGAGATGAAGTCCATTTTCTTGGCTTTGGGGCAGATGTTAGGATCTGTTGTATAAACGCCGTCCACGTCGGTAAAGATTTCACATAGATCCGCCTTTAGGGCGGCAGCCAAGGCAACGGCTGTGGTATCAGAGCCGCCCCGACCTAAAGTGGTTATGTTCCCTTCGTCATCCAGCCCTTGAAATCCAGCTACGGCCAGAATTCTATTCTGGTCCAGCTCGTTCATAATACGGCCGGTGTCTATGTCATGGATTTTGGCCTTCCCGTAGAGTTGATCCGTGTGAATGCCCACCTGAAAACCGAGGAGCGATCGGGCGTCGAAACCCATGGATTTTAGGGTGATGGCAAAGAGTGCCACGCTCACCTGTTCGCCGGTAGACATGAGCACATCCAGCTCTCTGGTGTCAGGATCATTTGTCACTTCATTGGCCAACTGGATCAATCCGTCCGTCTGTCCGGCCATGGCTGACAAAACGACCACCATCTTGTTCCCCTCTTTGTGATACTCAAGGACCCTTTCTGCCACATCTCTTATTTTTTCGATACTACCAACAGATGTGCCCCCATATTTTTGGACAATGAGCGACATAGTTAATCCTTTCCATTTTCCTGTTCGAGCCCTTCTAATATCTCGAGCGCCCTTGGGTGGTGAGCGGAGAATGTTATTTCTCGCCGGTGATCGTCAATGATAAGGAATTTGACCATAACCCTCTTCTCCGGCAGGATCTCTGGCCACCGCTCTGCCCACTCAAGAGCCACAACCCCACTGTCGTGGAGATATTCTTCCAGGCCTGCTGATAAGACTTCTGGGAGATTCTCCAAGCGGTAGAAATCCATGTGGTAAAAGGTATATCTGCCTTTGTATTCATTAACAAGGGTAAAGGAGGGGCTGGTTACGATCATATCCGGACTTACTCCTAGGCCAAGTGCAAGCCCCTTGGTAAACCATGTCTTGCCACTCCCCAACTCCCCTACCAATGCGACCACATCCCCCTCTGACAAAAGATCGCCAAGTCTTTGACCAAGGCTGATCGTCTCCTCATCAGAAGTAGTTATATATGTAATCTGTTTTCCAGAAATTACGGTGTCTCCTACGCAGAGATGATCTTTTAGTACGAGTTGAGTTGAACAAGAGAGAGTAACTGTCTTGTCCAACAATAACTAGGGGACAAGTTCATGAACTACAAGGGGTAATAGAAGTCTGCATATGGGGGCGGACTTTCCAAGGGCCATTCTCCACGGGAGAGTGAAAAGATGAGCTCGGGCAGAACCTCTAACAGTTCACCAGCCAACACACCCACCTGCCCCATATCCTCAGCCAAATAATCTGCTGCCATGCCGTGTAAATAGACTCCTGCGATAGCCGCCTCCGTCATGGACCAACCCCTGGCCAGGAAGCCTCCGATCAAACCCGTTAGGACATCTCCCGCCCCGCCACTGGACAGGGCGGGATTCCCGGTGGGGTTCACGTATAGTTTGCCGTCGGGCTGCGCGATCAGAGTGCGGGCCCCTTTCAACACCAAATGGCATCCGTATTTCTTCACAAACTGGATCGAAGTACCGATACGATCATGCT
>JASFEQ010000337.1:0-5070 GCA_050124735.1 Desulfobacteraceae bacterium
TCTTCAAAAGAGCCTACGTCATCAGGCTTGATCCCAGCCTTTTCATAGAGGGATCTATGAAATTTGGAGTGATCATAGGCCCACTGAAATATCCGTTTGAATTTCTTGAATTGAAGCCTCCGAATTCTCTCTTGGGGCATTGTTTCTAAGAGTGGATTCCAGTATCCATGTTCTGTAAACATAAGGACTCCTTTCAAGATATTTACATGGAGTTATGGAGTATTGGAGTAATGGAGTAATGATTAACCGCAACTGGAAAGGCAATTATTTATACACCTTCAAACCCAACACTCCACTACTCCAGTACTCCACTCTCTCTTACCGCATCAGGCTGGGCAAAAACAGGGCGATCTGGGGGAAAAATAGAATGACCAAATTGCAGATAAGAAGGGCTATGACCATGGGTAAAACACCCTTAAATATTTCTTCCAAGGGAACGTCCTTGGCAACCCCAAAGACCACATAGACGTTTACACCCACGGGCGGCGTGACAACCCCCATTTCGGAGATCAGCACAATGACCACCCCAAACCAGATGGGATCAAACCCAAGTGTCGTAGCCACGGGGAAAAAGATGGGAATGGTCAGCATGATCATCGCCATGGCGTCCATAAAGCAGCCCCCAAAAAGGTAGACAAAAATAATTATGATCATGATCACATTTCTGTTGAGAGGCAGGGCACCGACCCAGCCTGCCAAGTCATAGGGGATCCTTGTAACGGCCATAAAATGACCGAATACGATGGCCCCGGCTACAATCACCATAACCATGCAACTGATGCGGGTGGTGTCCGCCAATGCTTGGATAAACCCTTGCCAAGTGAGTTGTTTCCTGAGAATGGCTAGCAATATGACCAAGAAGGCCCCTACCGAGGCTGCCTCGGTAGGGCTGAAGATGCCGAAAAAAATGCCGCCCATGACCATAGCGAAAATGAGCAGGGTCTCCAGCACGCCAGCAAATGACCTGATCTTCTCTCTCATACTGGTCTCAAGCCCAGGCGGGGCCAGAGAAGGGTTTTTAAGGACGCGCAAATAAATGGTCATTATAAAAAGGATGGAAAGAAGGATGCCGGGGAAAATTCCAGCGAGAAAAAGCTTGCCGATGGACTGCTCTGTCAGAATGCCATAGACGATAAAGATGGTACTGGGTGGGATCAGGATGCCGAGGCTTCCCGCTGCCGCCACCGTCCCTGTGGCCAGGCCCATGTCATACTTATATCGCTTCATCTCGGGTAGGGTAACAGTGGCCATCGTGGCTGCCGTCGCATTGGTCGATCCGGATATGGCGGAAAATCCAGCGCATGCGGCCACGGTGGCCATGGCAAGCCCTCCCCGGCGCTTCCCCAACACCACATAAGCGGAATCATAAAGCCTGCGGCTAATGCCGGAGTGAAAGGCCACCTGCCCCATGAGGACAAACAGGGGGACAACGGTCAGGCCATAAGAAGAAAAGATTTCAAAGAAATCCCTGGCCAGAAGGCCCAGGGCTGCGTCCAAATTGACCACATAGGCGAACCCGAGAAATCCCAGGAAGCCCATCACAAAGCCCACGGGCATCTTCGAAAACAGCATGAAGACCAGAACAACAATGCCGATTATGCCTATTGTGGTAACGTTCATTTCTTCAAAACCTGAACAAAATTCTGGAGTATTTCTACCAATAGAACCAGACAGACAGCAGCTGCCGAGAAAGCGATACCGTGTACGAAAGGCCAAAAGGGAAGCTGCAGGGTGAGCGATACCTCCTGACTTTCCCTGAGATGATTGGCATACACCACGGATCGCCATGCGAGTAGGGCAAATAGGATGAATCCGAACGAACTGGTGATCGTTCCAATGATGGCCTGGGCCCTCTTCGGAAAGAGATTGACCACAAAACTCACGGCCACATGGCCTTTCTCCACGGAAGTATGGGCCATGGCAAAAGCGACCGCTACGGAAGCCATAAAAAAGACCAATTCATAGGTCCCGGGAATTGGGTGAAAAGGCGACAGAAACCTCCAATGGGTTTCATGGTAAAGGGATACTAAATAACGAAGGAGCACATCGGCACAGGTGAGAAGCATCATGCAGACGATGGCAGTTCCTGCCACCCAGTACAGGATCTTAGCCAGCTTTTTGGAAATTTTTTCTAAAAGGTCCAATATTTTGCCATGTGGGTGTTTCAGTGGTGTGCACGTCTAAGTGTCAATAATCCAGGCCAACATGGAGCGTAGTCCAGATACCATAGCTGGGCCAAAAAAGTCAATGGTCTCTAGGGTTAAATATTCTTGCTGAGAGAATTCTTGGAAGAATACCGGGGAGACCTTACTGGAAAAGCAAAAAGCCAGGACTGGGGTTAGACAGAAAGAGATTCCTAATCAATCGTCTCCTTCTGAAATGATTTTCCGGCAAGGCGAAACGATTGCCTTTATGCGACGTTGCAAAGCTAAATATTTCTTTGCCAAATTGAGCCTTATTTGGTCAAAATTATAGGCAGAATCCATGTTTTAGCTTGACACTTTCCTTGCCTTCATTGTATTTGAAAAGCGGTAAAAAGACTGCCAATTTTGGAAAGGAGATAAAAATCGAGGTCTGAGGTGCTTTTAATCATTCAAAAACTCTTTTGAAAGGGGGAGAATCATGAAAGTGAGAACATGGTTTTTGGTCTTTTTTCTTGTGATAACCTTGGGCGTGTTTTTTCTTCCTGGCGTCAATTCCGCGCAGGCAGGACCCATAGAACTCAGATTCGCTAACCTTTTTGGTCCCGTTCATTTGCATTCCAAAACATTTGAAGCCTGGGGAAAAGAGATAGAAAAACGCACAGGCGGTAAGGTAAAATTCACCTATTATCATGGCGGAACCTTACTCAAGGGCGCCAAAATTTATGATGGTGTCCTGACAGGCATTGCTGATGTGGGCATGTCCGTTTTTGGGTACAGCCGGGGCGTCTTTCCCTCGATTCAGGCCATTGACCTTCCTCATGCCTATCCCAGCGGAAAAGTGGCCACTCGTGTGATTAACGATTTTGCAAAGAGGTTTAAGCCCGACGAGCTGACCAATGCCAAGTTCCTTTATCTTCACGCCCATGGACCCGGCCTACTCCAGAGCAAGAAAGTTGTACGTAAACTGGAAGATCTCAAGGGTCTAAAAATCCGTTCCTACGGGTTTAATGCCAAGGTTGCTGAGCTTTTGGGTGGCGTTCCAGTGGCCATGCCCCAGCCGGGTGTTTACGAGGCCCTCCAAAAGGGTGTGGTGGACGCCAGTTTGAGCCCCTATGAGGTGCTAGATGGATGGAAGCAGGCCGAGGTGATCAAATGCACCGTCGAATGTTACAGTGTTGGGTACACGGCCGGCTTCTTTTTGGTCATGAACATGAAAAAGTGGAAGTCCTTGCCCTACGATGTACAAGCGGTCATGGAGCAGGTCAGTGAAGAGTGGATCCCCAAAACGGGAGAGGTCTGGGACGAGATGGACAGGAGAGGCAAAAAAGCTACACTGAAGAAGGGCAATCAAATCGTCACCCTTTCCAGCAGCGAAGCCGCCCGCTGGGCCAAGGCTGTTGAGCCTGTATTTGAATCGTATATTAAGAGTGCTTCCAAGAAAGGACTGCCGGCCAGAGATTATGTGAATTTCTTAAGAAAGGCAGTCAAACAATAGCGCGCATCGCGCATAACCCGACCAGCAGAGGGGTTGCCAGATCTGATCATCAGTGGCAACCCCTTTTTGTTAAGAGAAATCCTACGCCTTCATCCTGATCCCAACGGGTTATTTCGCAGGCTATCTCCCTTCAACCGGCAATTGAGCAAATTATCTCCCGGATTTTGTGGGTTTCGACCAGCTTGCTTCTGGTATTTTGGCTTGACACCCTATGCTGGATTGACTACAGGTAATCGAAAATACGGACGAAAATTCTGAAGACACTTTGAGGAGAAAAAAATGCATAAACTCCTTTTAGAAGAGCCAGGAAAAGAGATACTCCTATTGGGTAATGAGGCCATTGCCCGTGGCGCCCTGGAGGCGGGCGTCGCCTTTGCAACCTGCTATCCCGGCACCCCCTCTTCCGAGATCCCGGAGCAGTTCTTCGCAATCAGTAAGGAGACCGATCTATATTTTGAGTACTCCACCAATGAGAAGGTGGCCTTGGAGGTGGGGGCCGGAGCCGCCATATCGGGTGTAAGGACCATGGTCACCATGAAGCACGTGGGTTTGAACGTGGCTGCTGATCCCTTAATGACCCTGGCCTATGAGGGCGTAAAAGGGGGCATGGTCATTGTGAGCGCAGATGATCCTTCCCTGTTTTCCAGTCAGAATGAACAGGACAATCGTTACTACGCCCGGCTGGCTTCCCTTCCCATGCTGGAGCCGACAAACACCCAGGAAATGAAAGACGTCACCATTGCGGCCTTTGACCTGTCAGAGGAACTGCAACTTCCCGTTATCTTGAGGACCACAACCAGGCTGAACCACATCAGAGGGGTGGTGAAACTGGGAACCCTGAGGCCAGTTAAAAATAAGTCGACCTTTGAAAAGAACCCCTTCCATTGGGTGGCGGTGCCCGCAGTCTCAAGAAAGCTCCATCAACTCCTTTTGGAAAGATATGACCGTGCCACGGATCTATCGGAGAAATCCCTGTATAATGAGATCCTTGGTGAGGGGAAATGGGGTATTGTGGCCAACGGCGTGAGCATGAACTATGTGAGAGACGCGGTGGCCGATTTGAATGTGGCCGAAAAGGTGAGCTTCCTTAAGCTCGGATTTTCCTGGCCCCTGCCGAGGAAGCTTTGTGCAAAGTTCCTTAGCCAGGTGGAGAAGGTATTGGTGGTTGAAGAACTGGAACCCGTCATGGAGAATGATCTGAAGGCCATCGCCCAAGAGGAGGGACTCAGCCTTTCCATAGAGGGGAAAGGGGTGGGCAGGCTTTCGCGCCTTCTTGAATATGATCCCGGTATGGTCAGGGGGGCTATTGCCGAATACCTGGGTATAGAATACGAGGCACCAACTATGGTGGACCTCTCGGATCTCCCGGAGCTTCCCGCCAGGCCCCCTACCCTCTGTGCTGGGTGTCCCCACAGGGCCACCTCTTATGCC
>JASFEQ010000338.1:0-5021 GCA_050124735.1 Desulfobacteraceae bacterium
AGCAAAAAAGAGGTGAGCAAATTCCTTGAGTGAAGAATCATACATTCGAAAAGACCTAACGGCTTCTATAGCCCATTTAGGTCTTTCTTCCACTTCTCCCAACCACGCAGACATAAAGCCAAACACATCAACATTGTTGATGATGGTGATAAGAAAATATGGCAGGTAAACACCCACTGATACTCCCACGGCAGTGAGCATAATCCAGGCGTCTCTTGACTTTCTCAACAAGAACCAGGCAAAAAGGAGCCCGTAGAAGCTCAAAACCACAATTCCGACCTGCTTGGTCAAAAGGAGGAGTCCGGTCGACAGACCAGCGATTACGGCAAAGCCTTTTTTCGATTCTTTCAATGAAAGAAGGACAAAGAAAAAGGAAAAAAATACCAGGACCATGGACAGCATCTCTGTCATAAAACGAATCGTATTTATGGCGGTGACCGCTGAAAGACTTAATAAAAGGCAAACAATGCTTGCTTCATATTTCCCATAGTACATGCGGATTAAAATATAAGAACTAATAACAAAGCATATCAATAATATGAGGTTGATATATTTTAGTATAGAAAATCCGACTATGGCCATGGCAACAGCGCTCAGGATGTGGAACAAGGGGGGATAGGAGAACTCACGCATACCATATATCGCTTCCGGCAAAACGAAAGGGATTCGGTGGGTCTTTAAGATGAGCGAGCTTATGTAGGCGTGGACATTTTCATCTGACCAGAAATAGGTTTCAGCCAGGAAGGAATAGATCTTGTAAAAATAGTAGGCGAAAAATATGAGGAGACAGGCATTAAGGAAATACCCAAACGCCTTCACTTTTACATCTGCAGTAACTTCTTTCTCTGTAGTGGCGCGTTCCTCGACCTCAACAGGTTTTTTTTGCCTTGATCTTTTTTCTTTGTTTGACATTACTTTGGCTTTTTGAACAACCTCACCTCACCACGGCTTAAGCACAAATACCACGAACCTGTCATGCTAGACGATCGTATGGCACGGGCTCGTACTGCCTAGCCGCATGGCATTCATGGCTTGCCCTGTATTTACTCTTATCTCCCTTTAAAATGGGGTGGACGTTTTTCCAGAAAGGCGTTGACGCCTTCCGCATAATCGTGTGTTGTCCTCAGCCAGGCATAGGTCTTGCGTTCCAGTTCCAGCGCTGAACTCAATGATGCATCCGCTCCCTGTTGAAGGACGCCCTTGATGGCACGAAGGGATAGGGGAGGCAACTTGATCAGACGGTTCACGAGATCATCAACCGTTTCCTCCAGTTCTTCGGGGGGTATGCAGAGGCTGATGAGGCCCCAGCGCTCTGCCTCTTCCGCCCCAATGCGGCGTGCGGTCATCAACAGAAACTTACTCCGGCCCATTCCCAAAATTCTGAGAACTCGCTGAGACCCACCGCTTCCAGGAATCATGCCGAGACTGACTTCCGGCATGCCCAGGAGGGAGCGGTCCGTGGCCACACGTATATCGCAACTCAAGGCCAGTTCCATTCCGGCACCAAAGCAATACCCGTCGATCGCTGCGATAACCGGTTGGGGACACCTCTCAATCTCCGTCATCTCTTCACCCCACGCCACAAGCTCGTGGGGCTTTAGTTTGAGGAACTGCTCCACGTCACCCCCAGAACTGAAGGCCTTCTCCCCGGCCCCGCGCACCACAACGACCCGCAAATCATTATCTTGGGAGAAATCCCTGAAGGCCTGCCCGATTTCTCGACGCATAGCGACCGTCATGGAATTCATCTTTTCCTGGCGATCAATGACCAGACTAGCCACCCTGTTCTCAAAGGACTTTTCAATTCGAAGAAAACCCGAATCCATAATACCTCCTGATGCCCGACCTGAGCGAAATTTCTAAAAGCCCAATCTGCCCACCTGCAGATATGAGCACCACTTTACCCATATGACCTTCTTGGCAGTTTCATATAAGCTGCAAATAAAGCCTTTCTCCTATGGTTTAAATAAGGGCTGCCGTTTCTCCTTAAAAGCAACCATACCTTCTTTCGCCTCTGTGGTACCCCAGAAAAAGGTCAACATTTCCACACCCATCTCAGCGCTTGAGGAGAGCAGGTCATAGTAAGCGTTGTGCATTTTTTTGGCCAAGGCGATGGCTGTGGGGCTTTTGTCCAATATCTCCCCCGCCCATGCTTCTACTTCTTTATCCAGTTCTTCAGCCGCTACAACTTTGTTAATCCAACCCATGGCCTCTGCCTCCTTCGCCGTATAAAGCCTGCAAAGGTATGTGATCTCACGGGAACGCTTCTCGCCCACAAGTATTTGCAAATTCTGTGGGACACCAAAAGCTGGCATGGACCCAACCCGGGGTCCAGCCTGACCGAACTTGGCTTTTTCCGAGGCAATGGTCAGGTCACAGGCAATGTTCAGTTCATTTCCCCCGCCTACGCAAGCCCCATGGACCGCTGCAATGACCGGTTTGGAAATGCCCCTCACGGTATCGATCATGGCCTTAAAATCCAGCAGGTAGGCCCGTCTTTCATTTGCACTCCCTTGTGTGAGCTTCAATAACTCTTCCAGATCTCCACCGGCACACCAGGCCTTTCCTGCCCCCCTGAGAATGACTACCCGCACCTCTGCTTCGGACTCGGCCCGCCTTAGTGCCGAGATGAGATCCTGCACTAGCCGCAGATTCAAAGCATTGAATACCTCTGGACGATTAAGGGTCAGATAGCAAATCCCATGTTCTGACTCATAGATAACTGTTGATTCCATGAAAATCTCCTTTTCTATCTCGTCCTTCCCAGATTCAGGCGCCTTCCCTTTACTGGCTTTGACAAAAAGATAGTCGTTGCCCCTGCCATCAACATAGCTGCTGCTCCCGTCATGAAGGCGCCTCTATAGCTGCCAGTCATGTCGAATATGTAGCCCGCCATAGTTGCACCCAATGCACTACCCATACCCCAGAAAAAAACCACGGCCCCTAATATTGCTCCCATGTGGCCGAGTCCAAAAATTTCTCCGGTTAATGCTGGGAATTGGGTCCCATGACCCCCATATCCAAAGCCAAAAAAAGCTGCGAATACAAAAAGCATCCAGCTACTTGAAGCCCATGTTAACCACATGATCATAGTCCCTTCAAGGAATACACAAAATATCAGCGTCGTTTTTCTCCCAATCCGGTCTGAGACTATGCCCATTATTATTCTCCCGGCAATACTGGAACCGGTTATAATGCTAAGTACGGTGGCTGCGATCAGCGGGGAGGTTCCCTGAATCTGGCTGTAGGAAACGATATGCACTAATACCATCTGGAGTCCTGTACCAACCATCAGGAATGCCCCACCAAGCATCCAGTACGCTTTTGTGCCGGCTGCCTCCTTCAGCGAGAAGTCATTCGATTCTGAGATGGGATTGCCGATTTTCGGTTGTGGCTCTGAAACGCTTCTACTATCTCCTTTTGCGGTGGGGAACATGGATCTTGCCTCCGGACCTCTCCTCAGCATCAATGCGACAAAAATGATCAGTCCGGCGATACATCCCATAAATTTGAAACAAAATCGCCAACCGTAATTCAAGATAATGTAAGTTGCCACGGGCGCCATAATTAGGGGACCGGCGCTTATTCCGGAACCAATTATCCCCAATGCTAAGCCCTTTCGCTTCGTAAACCACCTCAATGCTGTGGTCATTAAAGGGGAGTATGTGGAACTCATCCCCATGCCTATCAGCCCATAAGTGACATAAAGTTGCCACAATGCATTCACTTGACTGGTTAGCAATAATCCCGAGACGAGAAGGAGACCGCCAGTCATCGTTGTCACTTTAGGCCCATATTTGTCCACGCCCCACCCTGCCACAACGCCCAGCCCGGTGTAAAAAAAGATACAGACTGAGTAGGCCCCTGAGACAGCTGCCGCACTCCAGTCAAAGGTTTCCCGCCAGGGAGGCAAGAATACGCCGAAGGTATAGCCGGAGGCAGATGTTATTGTGGTCACGAAAAAGCTAGCAGCAACGATGATCCAACCATAATAAGGTCTCTGCATGCCGCTGCTCATTCCTTGCTCCTGAATCGTGGTATTTGTGAAAAATATGATTGCCCTTTCGATAATTTCAGGATGTTCCTTCCCCGCCGACTGTATTGTTGCCCTTTATGAAACTTCCCCCTGTTAACCCCAGTATTCAAATTTTTCCCAAAACTCCTTATCCGAATCTCTCCAATCGGGGCCAAATTTCTTGTCATACAAGGAGGCGAACCTATTAAGCCAGCGCCACCAAAAACTTTTCCCCTTTTCTTTGGCTTCCAATACGTCATTTAGAAAAGTCGTTATCTCAGCCATTTCCTCTTTGGGCACATAATAGGCTGCTCCCCCTTTGTAGGATTTTACCGTATCTTCCGGGCTAAACGCATGGGCAGTCAACATCACCGCGATAACCCTTTTCTCCCTAGCGATCTCTAGCAGCTTATACCCCTCCACCCCCATGATATCCAGGATAGCGATATCAAAATATTGGGTCTCCAGTCGCTCCCTGGCCTCATCGAAACTGGAAGCTTTCTCCACATAACACATTGGCAGCAGCTCTTCTAAACTCTCCAACACATCAGGCTCATCATCTACGATGAGGACCCTTTTCCCATTTATTAGGCTTTTTTCCCCCATGACATTTCCCCGGTTTGCTTTCTATGTATATGGCCCCTTGAGATACTCCCATACTTATCCATTTTCCTCGTAAATCAAGGGATAGTGAAACCCTGCATGTTAAAGGTCCAGGATGAACTTTGTTCGCTTAGGAATCTTGAAATCAGGGAGCCCAATCTCCTTCCAAACATCTAGGGTCTTCATCATGAGCTCTTTGGACGGGATAGAAAAGGGCCTGGTTTGCTCTTCCTTTCCTGTCGCATCGATGACGAGCTTGCTACTCAGCTCCACCTCTCCATCCCGCACGCGAACAGTGGGATCTAAGATGGCCGAGGCAAAGACATCCTTAATAATAATAGTGTCCCGTTCTGCATTAAACCTTGAGTTCATGGCCCAATCCATATGCATGGGATCACGTATG
>JASFEQ010000339.1:0-5007 GCA_050124735.1 Desulfobacteraceae bacterium
TCTATATCACTTGCTAGCCCAGGCTCCATGACTCCTTGATCTTCGTGATAATTGAGGATGTCTTGATTGCTGCTCAAAGCCCCGACATGAAAAAGAGTCATATACAGAGGGTAAGGGGCATCTGGAGTACTTAGTAATAGAAAAAGATTCGCAGACAGAGCTCTACCGTTGCCCACGATGTTCCCATCAAGGCCCCTAAAATTATCTCTTTCATGAAGGAGTACTAAAACAACAGATAAAGGAAACCAATCTCCATGTCCGGTTTTGGTGACTACATAGTTATAGGCGGCCCCACGGGCAGCAGGTGGGAGAACAAGACCTATTTGATATCTCTTCGTTGTTAATGAGCTTAATCGGTCCGGGGGTTGAGCCCAAGTCCCTGAGCACAACACGAGCGCAATAGCGCAAACCATAAGCGTTACTAATAAGCCATGTTTCTTTATTGATAAGGTCATAGTTTTCCTCCTTATTTGATAATAAATTGATTGAAGGAATATTATAAGAAGTTATTTGGGCTATGCCTTTGGGATTAGTTTAATGCAGTTCCCTTGAAACACTTTGTTCCAAACTTCTACTATCACCCCCTTCCGCCTCATCGCCACGGCGACCGCTCCCTAAAATATGGGTTCCCCTACTACGGGCGAGGTCGAGGTGTGAATTAAGACTAAAAGCCCAAGTCCGGCTCACGGTATTTTGCGATTGATTAACGACACGGTTTCAGGCAAAATTATGCGAAAAAGATAATCATCTCCCTCTACTGTCTCGCGGATCTCCCCTCTGGGCTGTGCGTGAACGTCTTTTCTCGTGGCGGATCTCTCCCCTGATGCCATAAGTATTCAATCTTTCTGCTAATTCTGAGTCAGCCTGATTTTGAGCTTCAAAATCTACTTCTCCCCATTATGGATGGTCATAAACTATTTAGGTTTAGGTCACCGTTCGCACCGTGAAACTTTTTGGTTTCACCGCGAAACCATGACTTGAGCTGTAAGTAGCAATAGATCGCATGGAACGGATGCCATGGCAGAAAAAGGCAAGGAATTGGTAAGAATTGATTTGGATCAGTTCAAAATGCACTTCAAAATCAACGACAATGTTGAACTGAGCCTTCATTTTGACTCACCATCAAGGAGGTTCTATCTCTCTGTGATGGCATTGGTTGTTCATGAAATGCAGAAACTGGGAAGGATTACATCCATACCTCTGAACGAACACTATGAGCTGCTTGTTTTGCTCAACGAAACGGTTGGAGGTTCTGCAGGCTCATCCAAGAAGAAGAAGCTAATTTCAAGAATTTACAAAAAATGGAAAAGTGCCCTTCCTGACCTTGAGAACGCCCCTCTCTTTCGAGTTTTGGGGAAGACAAAGGAATATGGCGATGCGATTGGAAAAGTATATAGCTTTTCCGAAAAAGAGAAAGATCGGTGGGCGAACCTTTTTGAATACAAGGGGAGTGGGGAGAATGTCAGGTTGCGGTTTTCAGTGGATAAACTTGATGCAAGCCTAGATGACGTGGTCATAACCTTTAAAGAAGATCTGAGTCAGACAGAAGGAACTGCTTGGGACCGGTTTTTGGATATGCTCAAAAAAGAACAAATACAAGAACAAGCACTGGTGCAAACCTTAGCGGAGCCAAGCAGCGCGCTCCCTGAGCGATGGAAACGGTTAGCTCTTTCTGTCGTAATGGGAATCATCTTGCTGGCTGGAGCTCTCATTAGCTGGAACCTCTATTTGCGTCCGCCATCCATTGAGCCCGCTTCAGTGGAAAAGATGGTATTTCCTTTACCGGATAAGCCATCAATTGCCGTGCTGCCCTTCGTCAACATGAGTGAAGACCCCGAGATGGAGTATTTCAGCGACGGGTTAACGGAGGAGATCATTACTGCTCTATCCCAGCTCCCGGAGATGTTTGTGATCGCTAGAAATTCCACATTCACGTATAAGGGTAATCCCGTGAAGGTTAGGCAAGTTGCAGAAGACCTCGGTGTGCGTTATGTACTCGAGGGCAGTGTTCGCAAGGCTGGAGAAAGGGTGCGAATCACGGCACGATTCAGTGATGCTTTAGGCGGTAATCACCTCTGGGCAAAGCGCTATGACCGGGAACTGAAAGACATATTCGCCGTCCAAGATGAAATCACGGTCAATATCTTGTCTATCCTGGAAGTGAAGCTGTTAGGACGCCGTTTGACGAGATACACGGATAACCTTGATGCCTATATAAGATATTTCCAAGCTAAAGAACGTATTGACCGCGGTACACCTGCTGATTATAGCGAAGCTCGGCGTTTGCTAGAAGAAGCCATTGCTCTGGACCCTGAATTTATAGCAGCCTACCGAAGGCTTGCTTGGGCTTATATGCTGGAGTATTATTCTGATCGGAGCAAGTCTCCTCGAGAGTCCATGAAGCGGGCCTATGAATTGGCAAAAAAGGCCCTTGCTATGGATGAGTCTGACTCCCACTCCTACCGCGCATTGGCAGCAGTTTATATGTTTAGAAAAGAATATGAAAGAGCCCTTACTTTATTCCAACAGGCTGTTGCGCTCGATCCTAATGACGCTTACGCACCTATGAATATGGCCTTATGTTTATCACGTTTGCGGAGGCCAGAAGAAGCCATTGCATTGACGAAGAGAGCGATTCGCCTCAACCCTTTGGAAAAGAAGTTCCACGGCAAATGCTATTTACGTTTAGGCCTTGCTTACAGACAAATGAAACGATATGACGAGGCCATATCGGCATATAAGAAAGCCGTCCAGATGAGACCCAACCATTGGATCAGTTGGTTAGGGCTAGCGGGCACATACGGTTTGGTAGGTCGTGAGGAAGATGCCCGCTACGCTGCCCAGCAACTTCTGAGAATCCACCCGAAATTCTCTCTCGAAAAACACGCAAAGAAATTGCCAGATGAAGACCGGGCCGCCAAGAATAGGGTGATTGAGGCTCTTCGCAAGGCGGGGCTGAAGTGAAGGTAGTAGCAACACCACATCTTGTGGTGGCTTTGTGGACTTCAAAACTGCATGTTTCTTGCCATATTGTGGAATTGGGCTGAATCAGGATTCATGCAAGTATACATCTGCAATACTTGAAAATTTCGGGATTGCCTATCCATGCCTCTTTGAGTTATCTATTGAGCCACCCATTTGGGCTGGTAATTTCATCAAAAGGAGAAAGCAATGGAGGAAAAAATCACATACGAACGACCTGATGGAAAAGAATGCACGGCCTACTATGTCTCTCCAAGTGCTGGTGCAACTGCGCCAGGCATCGTCGTTCTCCAGGAGTGGTGGGGCCTTAACAACCAGATCAAGGGTGTGGCCAATCGTCTCGCCGAGGCTGGCTACCGAGCCCTTGTGCCGGACCTCTACAGGGGTAAGGTCACCCTGGAGGCAGCAGAAGCGGAGCACCTGATGAGCAATCTGGATTTTGGCGATGCGGCAACCCAGGACATCCGTGGTGCGGTGCAGTACCTCAAAGGAAGCAGCCCAAAGGTGGCCGTCATGGGTTTTTGTATGGGAGGGGTTCTTTCAATACTTGCGGCCGTCCATGTGAAGGAATCGGATGCAGCCGTTTGTTGGTATGGCGTTCCTCCCGAGGAGGCTGCAGATACAAGAAACATAAAGATTCCCATCCAAGGGCACTTTGCCCTGGAAGACGAGCACTTCACACCCGCTCAGGTTGATGCCCTCGAGTTAAGGCTCAAGGAGGGGAAGGTGAACTATACGTTTTTTCGCTACCAAGCGCAGCATGCGTTCGGCAACGAGACGGGTGAACGCTACGACCCCGAGGCGACGAAACTCGCCTGGCAGCGAAGCCTCGATTTCCTTGAGAAGCAGATAACGTAGTTCGTGCTCAGTCATAAAATTTTCCGAAAAGTGCATATTAGAAACAGTATACCTGCAAATTTTGGCTCCCCAAAAGTGCTGAAAATAGCAGAAATCGAAAGTTTTGAGCCATTTCAGCCACATACAATATATGGACATTCTCTCCCAAAAGCGTTATCCTGTGAATCCTCAATAAATCTGGCGGCAAATTAATTTAAAAACATAACCCTAACCCTTCAGAGTGAGTTATGGGTATATGTCACCAGAAGGTTGTGAAAGTTAAGCCTCTAAGGGATTTGTCTATTCCCTTGGAGGCTTTTGTGTTTGGGGAGGTGATCCCATGAATGAGGAACAGGCCAGACGGAAGCTGGCAGCAATTCTCAGTGCGGATGCAAAGGATTACAGTCGTCTTATGGAAGACGATGAGGAGGCTACCGTCCAAACCATCACGGCATACCGAGAACAAATGGTAAGCCAAATACAGAATCAAAAGGGCCGGGTTGTGGACGCCAGGGGAGACAATCTCCTGGCTGAGTTCTCAAGCGTCGTGGACGCAGTGCGTTGCGCCGTGGAGATCCAAAAGGAACTCGGAAGACGAAATGAGGAGCTACCGGAACATCGGAAAATGGATTTCCGCATTGGTGTGAATCTCGGAGATGTCATTGAAGAGGGCGAGACCATTTATGGGGATGGTGTGAATATCGCAGCAAGGTTAGAGGCCCTGGCGGAGGGCGGGGGGATCTGTATTTCTGGAACTGCATTCGACCAAATAAGAAAGAGGCTATCCGTCGGTTATGAGTTCCTGGGAGAGCAGGAAGTCAAGAATATTGAGACCCCTGTTAGAGTCTACCGGGTGCTTACGGAGCCTGAAGCGGCCGGCAAAGTTATCGGTGAGGAAAGGCCAAAACCAAAGCATTGGCGCTGGGCAATTCTTGGTGGCGTGGCGGTACTAATTATCTTGGCAGGAGCCTTGGCAATATGGAATTTCTATGTACGTCCTCCGTTTGAGCCTGCTTCTGAAGAGAGAATGGCGTTTCCGTTGCCTGACAAACCGTCTATTGCGGTACTGCCGTTTGACAACCTAACTGGAGACCCGGATCAAGAATATTTCAGTGATGGAATTACAGAAGAGATCATCACCGCCTTATCAAAGACACCGAAGCTATTTGTAATCGCTCGGAACTCCAC
>JASFEQ010000340.1:0-5003 GCA_050124735.1 Desulfobacteraceae bacterium
CCCTTCCAGTTTGTAGTGGGCCTCTACGAGTTCCAGCTTAATAGACTGGACCGGGAGTTCTGCGAACTATTTGAGGAGTATCTACCCTTTCTTGGCAAATCCTTCATGTCGATTAAGACCAGGCAAATGCGTGTCATTCCTGTCGAATCAGCGATAAAAGCCGCACCAGTAGTGGCGGACTATAACAAGGTTCGAGATCTTGTAAGGGAGCAGGAGACCATCTCGGTCGCGCAGTGTATCTGCCGTAAGGAGCAGGCGCTTCTGGGCAAGGATTGCGACAGACCGAAAGAGACTTGCCTTGGGTTCGGAGACTTTGCCCAGTACTACATTGACAACAAAATGGCGAGAGCGATCAGTACGGAAGAAGCTTTAAAACTCCTTGATCAGGCGGAAGAGTCGGCCTTAGTGCTGTCTCCTTCCAACACGCAGGATTTAGCGGCTATTTGTTGCTGCTGCCCTTGCTGTTGTCCTATCCTTAAAACTTCAAAGATGATGCCCCGGCCCGCAGATGTCGTCCAGTCCTATTACCAGGCCGAGATTGATCCTGACCTTTGCTCAGCCTGCGGAGAATGCATTGACCGATGTCAGATGGACGCAATCAAGGAGGGCGATGATGTATCGGAGATAATCGATGGGAGGTGCATCGGCTGTGGGTTATGTGTCTCGACTTGTCCGGAGGAGGCCATTTCGCTGATGGCAAAGCCGGATATGGAAGCGCCTCCAAAGGATTTTCTTGATACGTTAAGGAAGATCGAGATCGACCGAGGCGCTCTTGCTTCCGCTAATTAGCTAGTGGCGCCGCCCGAGTTCAAGGCGGGGCTCTGGTGAGGGGATTGGAGGGCCTTAGACCTTTGTAATACCATATCTAATCTACCATTGAACCTTCAGGTCTACGAGTAAGGACTATGACAAGCAATCGTTGGTCTGAGGGTGCTGAAAAGAGATACAATATGTGGAAATTGACCTGAATTGACACAAGCGCCATCCCATCCTCAATAAAGGGAATTCTAATCAAACAAACAGATCAAACCCAATAACATCAATTGCCACTAATTTTCATTTCTTCAAGGCCCTATCTTGCTCCACCTATATTCCTGAAGAACCTCCTCTCACAATGGATTCAATCTCGGAGATGATGCCCGGTGCATCGGATTCGAGAGCTTCGGAGAACCATATTTTTTGCGGGTACAATATAACATTGGGGCCTTTCTGACAAAGGCCCAAGCAACCGCACTTGGACACGCGCACCTTTCCCTTCCACCCCCGCGTATTCACTTCCTTCTTCAGGGCTATTCGAATATCAGTGCTGTTGCCGTCGGCACAGGATTTCCTTTCCCCACTGCGATCATTGGTGCACACAAAAATGTGGCATACATATGGCGATATATTTTCTTCCATGATTTCAGAATGCCTCCCTTCTTTTCTTCATCTTCAACATTGAGGACAATATGATCCCCTATTGCCTCCATAGGCATCTACCTTCTTTAATGATTCTGTTTATGATACCATGAGGATAACAGATTCATTCTATGATTTCACTACATCAGGGTGAGAAGCCGATCAAGCTATGAGACGTTCTTGAGTATTCCTTCTCGCATATATTACTGGCTCTTCAAAAGAGTGATTCTGTTTTTCATGTATTATAAAATGGCTGGGATTCCATTACTTAAATTAATTAAAATTAGATCTTCAGATTCTTCTGTTTATGTAATAGGATATATAAATCACCTCACAAGAATAAGTTCGACGTCCGATTTTTACTTGAGATACCGATGAACTACCCCTCCATAATCAATGTCCTGGGAAAGTTACTCATTGTCACCGGGAGCTCAATGTTCCTGCCCTTGATCTGTTCCATCTATTACAAAGAGAATGATCTTATTCCCATATTCATCTCAGCAATAATCATCATTTTGATAGGGTTGTCCCTTTGGTGGATTTTTCGAAAAAATCACGATTTGGACATGAAAGACGGTTTCTTCCTGGCTGTCTTCGGCTGGATTCTTGTCTCTGCTGTCTCAGGCCTGCCCTTTATGATTCACGGATCGATTCCTTCCTTTACGGACGCCTTTTTTGAAATGATGTCCGGTTACACCACCAGTGGGGCGACCATACTCACAGATATAGAAACGGTCCCCCACGGATTACTTTTTTGGCGAAGCGAAACCCATCTGCTCGGTGGCATGGGCTTTTTAACTTTGGTCGTCATATTCCTGCCCCATGGCATGGGGGGACTTCGCATATTCCGGGCAGAGTCGAGCCCCGGCCAGGTGATCACCAAAGAGAGATTCAAACCCCGGAACAGGGACACCATGATCTGGCTCTGGGGGATCTATCTGGCCCTGAATCTTCTGGAGACCCTTCTGTTATCTCTCGGAGGAATGACCCTCTTTGATTCCTTGTGTCATGCCTTCGGAACCGTGTCCACATCCGGATATTCCCCCAAAAACGCCAGCATAGGCCATTATAACAATGCCTATTTCGACTGGGTGATCATTCTTTTTATGTTCTTGGGAGGGATGACCTTCATGCTCTTTTATCATATGTTGAAAGGGAACTGGGGTGTCCTGAAAATAAATACTGAATTTCGCTGGTACGTGGGATTTTTGCTGGTCTTTTGCGGCATGGTCACGTGGATTCTATGGACAGAAAGCACCTATCACAGCTTCGCGGATTCCGCTCGATACGCCACATTCCAGGTCATGTCCCTCTTGACCACCACCGGTTTCACCACTGCAGACTATGAACAATGGCCCCAGTCCGCGCAGATGTTTCTCTATGCCGCTTGCTTTATCGGGGCCTGCGCCGGGTCCACCACCAGCGGCATCAAGGTCGTTCACTATGTCGTGATATGGAAATTTATGGTCGTAGCCATTAAGAAAATATTTTTTCAACCCATGGCTGTTTCGTCCATTCGGCTTAATCAGCGTCCTATCGACCCCCAGATCATTGATCTCGCCGTCTGTTATTTCATTGTCAATATATTTCTTGTCCTGGGAGGCGGCTGTTTCATGGTGTTGGTGGATGACATGGACTATGTCACGGGGATGAGTTCAGTCATTGCCACGCTCATGAATATCGGTCCGGGATTCGGCTCGATCGGACCCTCTGAAAACTATGCCCACATCTCGGCGATAGGAAAGTGGTTCTTATCATGGAATATGCTGGTTGGCAGGCTGGAAATGTTTTCAGCACTGGTTGTATTCTATCCGTCCTTTTGGAAAAGATAATTCCGAAATTCAGTGGTTGAAGACGTTCAGCTATTCTAAAAATAGTTTTTGAACGTCTTTTAAATGAAGTGAAGCGCAGAAAACGATGACCGGTTCATTATCCTGGATATGGGTGTCGCCCACAGCGATCTGCCATTCGCCGTCGCGAAAGACCCCTCCGATGAGAATCTTACCGTGAAATTCAGGATCTAATTTGGAGAGAGGTTTTCTTGTAATCAGGGAGTTTGGAGCGGCAATAATCTCAACCGCTTCTGCATCGAAACCATGCAGATGGGCCACGGATAGAAGTTCTCCTCTGCGAATAAATTTTATGATCTCGTTCCCCGCCAGAATCTTTTTATTTAAGGTGATGTCCGAACCCATGGTGGCGGCCAGCACTAAATAATCCTCTTTGTTCACAAGAGCAATGGATTTGCTCTGCTTGCCCTCTGATTGCTCATTATGGGTCGTCATTAGATGTTTCGCCAGCAGGCAACTCATAATATTGGTTTCATTATCGCCTGTGGCGGTAATGAAGGTGTCCATGTCCAGCAACCCTGCCCGCAGGAGGACATTTGCATTCGATCCGTCCCCGTGCAAGATCTCCGCATGCTTTAAGGTGAAGGACAACTCCTTGGCGTATTCTTCATCCTTTTCAATGAGTTTAACCTCAATGGTTTCTTCTAATAACTCGGCCACACGGCGCCCCACTAGGCCGCCTCCCAGTATCATCACCCGATGACGGCGCTGCTCTTCGACACCTGCCAGTTCCATCAACAGCGGCAAATCTTTACTGCTGGCCATAATAAACACCTGATCCTGAGGCAATATCTCCTGCTCTCCCCCGGGGATGATGGTGGTTATTCCCCGGGCAACCGCAACGACGCGGAAGGAAAAGCCATGATAGATTTTTGAAATCTCCTTTAATTTTTTGTAGGCCAGAGGGGACGTTTCCTGAATACGGGTAGCCATGACCTGTATCGCACCCTCGGCGATATCGATGATATCGTTACCTGCCCTGATCTTTATCAGTCTTACAATCTCCTGGGCGGTCAACTCCTCGGGGTGGATCATCAAATCAATTTTTAAATCCTTTGCCTTGAGAACAGAATCCTTATCCCCAAATTCCAGTGAACGAACCCGCGCGATCTTACGCTCAATTCCAAATCGATCGGCAATGATTGAAGCCATCATGTTCACGGCGTCATTATCGGTGACAGCAATGAGATAATCCATCTTCTCTGCATCGGCTTCTCGCCAGCATTGGATACTCATGGCATTGCCCTGAATCAGACGGGCATCCAGATCCCCGTCAGCAAGGCGAATCCGCCTGCTCTCCGACTCTATGACCGTTATCTCGTAGCCCTCATGTACGAGCCGTTTTGCCAGGTAATATCCGACGCCGCCGAGTCCCAAAATCAGAATATTTTCAGATAGTGTCGATTTCTTCCTAAACATGGTTAAGAAAACTTGTCAGATTACCCCGAGTGACTAAACAGTGCTCAACCTGAAATGGCGTTTTTCGGATGAGCGCTCCTAGCCCGAATCAACTCTTTTGGACATGACCCAGATTTATTACTGGAAGCGGGTCCTGTTGTCAACTTGCTATGTTAACCCTATCACCTTAAAATATCATCTATTTTGATTCAAAAATAACCGATTTGACCGAGATGGGAATTGATTGGAGAGAGGATATCACGAGATTTGGTCGGTAATATTGGGGACATCCCATGGCCCCCCTGTCAAGAGAAAAAGGAATAATCTGTAGAATCAATTTGTTAGGCGGAGTTTTCG
>JASFEQ010000341.1:0-4991 GCA_050124735.1 Desulfobacteraceae bacterium
TGGGTTTCTTCATCTTAAAGGCCCGCAGAGCCTCAAACCCATCCATTTCTGGCATGATGAGGTCTAGGACAATGGCGTCGTAGGAATGCGTTTCCACTTTCTCAAGGGCATCCCAAGCGGATGTGGTCGTTGATACGTCAATACCCAGCATGCGCATCCTTTCGGCCATTGCCTCCAAGAGATCTGGTTCGTCGTCAATGAGTAAAATCTTTTCAGGCGTGGTCTGTCTCCTTTGTAAGTGGCCTTGTATTTCCCGGGTTGAAACTAAGAGCGGAATACAGAAGGCCCTTTGAGTAATGATAAAATATGTCCAAGCTAATCTCTACCCCCCTCAAGCAAAATCATTTCCTCACACGACGGCACCTCGACTGGGCCATCATCTAACGAGGCATTCAGCAAAAGTGACACCTCCTCTCAGATACGGCGCGGCCGTAAAGAGCCCACTTACCACCGATTGGGAGAAAACCGCTGTCGTGCCCCCCTAGGGGGTTTCCTCTGACACTATTCATCTTTTAAGGCGGCTCTGGGGGAGGAGATTATTTCTTTCACCTTGGCTTCCCGGATGCGCTCTTCTTGTTCCGTCTTTCTCTCAAGAGCCGCGTTAATCTTGGCAATCAGTTCTTTCGTTTCACACGGTTTCAGAAGATAATCAAAGGCACCCAGCTTCATTCCGTCCACAGCCGTAGAGACCGTAGCATGTCCGGTCAACATGATGACTTCGATCAGTGGTTTTATCCTTTTTATGTTGCTGAGGGTCTCCATTCCGTCCATGCCGGGCATGGCCACATCCAAAATGACCACGTCAAAATTATAATGCTCCAATTTTTCGATAGCATCTTCCCCGCTCAAAGACGTAGTCACATCATAGTCGCGAATCGTCAGCCGCTCAGATAACGTTTCCACAAATTCTTCCTCGTCGTCTACGATCAATACCCGCGTTTTCATATATTATCCTCCTTTAAAAATGCTACCATGGATTCCTCGCCCACAAGGGGCAGCAGAATTCATGCATCCATGTTTTTAGAAAGAGTGATCATAATCTCTCCGTCCTCGACGTCAGCTGCAAGTTTGGCGCTGAGCGCGCTGAGCATGGCCTTTTGCTGTTCGGACGGAAACGTATCCAATGGCACCTCTTTGAGGCCCGCCAGCTTTGTAATCCTTATTCGTGCGCCGTTTTCCGCCTCCTCTGCCATGAGACCTACACATTTGTTCTCGCCAGCCGCGTCCATGGCGAAATCCAAGCAGAGCCAAACAAGAGTCTTCAAGAAAAAGGGATTGGTGGTAATCATGACCGGTCTTGGGGAAGGACTCGGTTCCAAGCTCACGCCCCGTATGGATGCGAACCTATGGGAAAGCAGAGCAACAATCTGCAAGGTTTCTCCCAGGTCAATGCGTTTCACGGATTCATCCACGCTGTGGGCAAATGTATTCATATTCTTGATGATCCCATCGGCCCGCCGTATCTGTTTCGTGATTTTTTCGGCCAAAATCTCAAGCCTTTCCGGGTCAATGGGCTTTCCCTTGCCAGCCATGAGGGCGAAGTCCTCTAGAAGCCCGGCATTTTCGTTGATAATGGCCAGGGCGTTCTTGATCTCATGGGAGATCGAGGCGGTTACTTTTCCAAAGAATTGAAGTCCTACTTCACTAATGAAGTCCCATCCACAGCTCATAGCATATCCTCTAATCTTTAAGGGCCTCCTTCATCTTATTAATGAGAACCCCGATATTGACAGGTTTTGCCAGATAGTACTTGGCTCCACCCTCGGCCGAAGCCGCCTTGTAATCAGTTTCGGATCCGTGCCCGGTCATAAAAATAAATTTCATGTTGGGCCGTTTCTTCTGCAATCTTTTCCTCAGTTCAATTCCGTTGGTGCCGGGGATCTTCACGTCCACCACGGCCACGTCATAAGGCTCTGATTCCACAGCTCTCAGGGCATCATCAGCCGTGGCTACCCAATCAGCCTCTATCCCCCTCAGCACGAGCCGCTCGGCGAGTGTGGAGACCAGTTCCTTCTCGTCATCTACCAAGAGTACTCTCATTCCACTTCCTCCTCCTTTTTGTCCATGTGAAGAGGTAACATGACGACGAAACTCGTCCCCTTTCCCACTTCACTTTGGACGCTAATACTCCCCCCGATCTCCTGGACAAGACCGTAGGTGATAGATAGCCCGAGACCGGTCCCACCACTCTCTTTTTTTGTGGAGAAAAAGGGCTCGAAAATTCGCTTGAGGTCTGCCTCAGACATGCCGCACCCGTCGTCAGTGATCGTGACCGAAACGAAGTTTTCATCCTCACGCCTGGCCGTAATATCTAGGTGCCCTCCGTCACTCATGGCAGCGAATGCGTTATTGAACAAATTGAGAAAGATCTCTTGCAACCTGCCGCGGTCACTTTCGAAGGGCGGGATGTCCTGGGGTACTTTCACGGAGAGTGCGATGGATCTGTACTCTGCCTCCTTTCTCAGAAAACTGAGCACTTCTTCGATTGTCTCTGAGAGATTAATGGTCTTAACGCGTACATCCACATGGCGTGCGAAGCTCAAAAGACGCCTGGTGATCGTGGAGCATCGCTCGACCGATGAGAGGATCGATTCCACCAGCTCCATTAACTTCCTGTCCTCAGCATATTCCTTTTTGTATGTGATCAAATCCTGAATATATCCTGCCTTCTCGTTGATGATGGCCAAAGGGTTGTTGATCTCATGGGCCACGCCCGCGGCCAGCCGCCCGAGGGAGGCCATTTTGCTGGCATACTCCACCTGATGGAGAATCATCAGCCGCCTTTGATCTGCCTGGTATATCTTGTTCACCAGATAGGTACCCCCCCCCAAGATAACGAGCAGAATGACGCTGACACTGACCGCCAGAAACCAGGTGAGCTTCGTGCGAGTCTCATACCATGGCTTCATCAATAATGGTTTCTGCTTGACGACCATGAGGACAAAGGGCGTATCAGTAATATGTCTGTATCCAATAATGATCGGTACACCGTCCGCTTTTTTCCATTCGAATACACGTGTTTCTGGTGCGTACTCCGGAATAGGCAGGGAAATCTTATCCAGAACCTTCCCATGGGAGTGAGATGGGGTCTGGAGTAAACCTTCATGGTTGATGATGAAGGCGTCCCCCATGCCGGCCATTTCAAGCCCGGAGAGCAGGTCCTTGAACTTTTCCGTGTCCAGGCTCGCCCGAAGCACGTAGCAACCCGCCTTTGGTAGAGTATGCTTGATAGCGATGACCAAATGCGGTACGTGCCGGAATCCAAGGAATACATCGCTGATGTAAACCCCGCGACTCTTGACCTCTTTGAACCACTCTTGCCCGCTGTAGTCAATACCCCTAAGCTTGTATGGCCCTACATAGGCCCTCTGCTTCCCTGTTGCGTCGATCATTCCCAGGTCTACGAAACCGCCGAACCCTTTTTTCAGATTTTCAAGAATTGTGGCGAGTCGCGCTGGATCGTGCAAAACCTCGCAGCTGTTGTCTTCCTCAATAAACCGGAGGGCGGCCCTGCGCTCTTCCAAAAAGAAGGCAATGCTCCTTCGGGTATTGGAAACAAGCCGGGAGGTGCGCAGAAGAACTTCAGACTCAACGCTGCTTTGCGTGACTTTGTAGTCGGTCATGCCCGTGAAGATCAGAGGCAATAGAACGACCCCGGTCGTGAGTAAAACCGCCGTGTACCAGATACGTCGGAAGTTGAATAAGTAGGCATGTGATCCCGTCGCCGCATCCTGGTGGTAATCCCAAAATTTGGGTTTAAGTCTTGCGAGTATTGACATCATCTATTCCGTCCAAGGCGTATCGGCGCAGGATTTTTTGAAATCTTGCTCCACAGGGAGAAAGAGGGTAATCCGTTTTGTACCACGTTCAATGTTTGCCGGTTCAAGATACCCCCCAAGACCTGCGGCCAGCTTTTGTCCTATGGACCAATAAGGATCTCCTGCCTTAGGCTCGGAGGGAGTGATGGGCTCAAAAGTGCCGTGCCCTTTCACCCTGATGAGTAGTTTCTTTTCAGAGGGTCCGATACGCACAAGGACCTTGCCGCCTTCGCCCAGCCGTTCCAACATGTTATGGATGGCGATCGAAACAAGGAAATGAATGCATACAGGATCACTGTTAAGACTGGGCAATGCCTCATCCACTTCCAGTTTGAGGGACACCCCACGCAGATGCGCTAGCCGGGTGGAAAAAATTATAGCTTCTTCAACAACCTCCACCGGATCAAATGTGCAGCTCAGCGTGCCCATGCGTTTTCCAAACCGATCAAGATTCTGGGTCTTCTGGCTGATAATCATAAGATGTCTTTCAATGACCGATAGGAGGCGATTAAACTTCTGCTTATCCTCTTGAGACTCTTGATTTATCTTTTCCAAAAGGTGGGCCAACCTGCGAGCCGAGTCTTGAAGCGAAGCCAAGTGATGTGGGATCTTCCGGGTAAAAGCCGTCAACACCTGTCCGATAAAGGCGCGCCGCCTTTGGCGCAACATCTCTTCCTTCTCATGTCCCGTCATCTGATCTTTCCCGGGAGAAAAAGGCAACCTTCTTACACATCAGCCAATCGTCGTGAGGCACGAAGGATCAGTGCTACCCTGAGGGCTCAAGGTATTTTGTGAGTCCCTATTTTTCGTCCTTGAAACCTTCACGTGTCGTCTTGAAACGCTTTGCTTCTTTGGCGATCTCCTTTGCAGTTTCGAACTCTCCCGCCTCCGCAAATGCGGCGGCGGCCATCGTCTTCTCGATCTTGTAACGGTATGCGCCCCGAATCCGATCTGCCAGCGTTTCCACATCCACGGGTTTATTCAGAAAATCAAAGGCTTGGAGCCTCTTAGCCTCTTCCTCACGAGCTTTGCTGCCAAAGGCAGTCAGGATCACTACCTGTAAATGGGGATTGGTCTTACTCAATTGGCGCAACACATCCATCCCGTGTACTTTTGGCATCTCCAAGTCAAGCACAATGACATCAGGCTCGTTTTTGACCACGTAATCTAGTG
>JASFEQ010000342.1:0-4987 GCA_050124735.1 Desulfobacteraceae bacterium
ATCAACTTTCAGAGTTAACCGCCCGAAGAGATTAGGAGTCTCTGCCCAGGGCGAAGGAGCGTTTTGGGCGTTATCTTGTTCAGGCGGCACAGCTTTTCCACGGTGATGCCATACTTTTGTGCAATTCGGGAGAGCGTATCCCCTTGACGGACTTCATAATAGGTCCTTTTTTTTGTCCTGGAGGTTACGGGCCTGGTCAATTTAGACAAGGATCGCTCAAGCCTTTTGACCTGGCTTTCGAGATGCGCTATCTTACGATCTGTGCCCTCTAGCTTGGTGACACTTTTCTCTAGATCGCCAAGTTTGGCCTTGATGGTGTCATAATCCCCCACAGACACCTCTCGTTTCCCTCCGGAGAATAGGACCAAGACAACAACCAGGGCAAAAACCCCAATAGCACTGTAAACCAGATAGCGGGCTTCGGGGTTTAGGTTGACTTGCGATGGGGAGCGACGGATGTTCTTTTTTTTACGGTTTCTCTTCAAGCTCTCAGATCTATCTTTCTTGAGCTCGTCCATTTCTTTTCCAAAATCCTCGTCCATTTCTTCCCCTTCTCGACTAACTTGATTTTGTTAGCATTGAATTGGGGTCAATCATATACAAAAAATTAAAACTTTCAAGACTTAGGTTGACGATCCTCACTTCGAGGCTTCTGTAGCGCACGGTTCTGTCACAGCCCGCAAACCAGTTGTCCAGACTTCTCGTTAAAATAAACAAGGGCACTCCATCATGATTGGATGGAATGCCCTTGTTTCAGCTCAGACACTTTTTAGACTACAGTGACATTCACTGCAGCAGGGCCTTTTTTGCCGTCCTCGATCTCAAAGGTAACCTTGTCGCCCTCTCTGAGAGACTTGAACCCGGAACCATTGATTCCTGTATGATGAACAAATACATCAGGCCCGTCTTCTTGCTGAATGAAGCCGTAGCCCTTGCGGTCATCAAACCACTTGACGATTCCATTCGCCATAGAGACAACCTCCTTTCAAATAAATTCTCACGGTTCCAAACTTCAGGTTGCCACTTTTGACAAATGGATCTTACCCTGAAACGAAACCCTCAGACCAATAAAGAGGGATCTTTATTGACCAGAAATATAATAGCCTATTTTTGGCCAAAATCAAGTAATTATTTAGAAAAAATCCCTTTTTTAGGGCAGGAGGGGGCGACTGGAAATACAAATCTCAGCATGTTAAAAATGGGCAGCGAGGGCATTTTCAGTTGAGAGCAAAAGTATATTTTATGTAAATTGAACCAAATATAGGGTGTTTTTGATACTTTTTGGTCCACTTTATGGCCTCAGGCGCTCGGGGTGCGTGATGAGAGGATGTCACCGGGGGGTGCGTTGAATACAGCGGCTAGGGGATTCTTGCCTCTTCAGCCTGATATTAAGGCGAGTACCCCTCGTGCGCAGCGGAGACGATGGCCTTCAAATTTTCAAGGGGCGTGGGGAGGGCTATGGCGCACTCAGGCCCTATGATGTTTACCCCTGCCTCAATGGCATATCGCGCCTGCCTGTAAACGTCATCTGGCGTTCCCATGAATAGGGTCTCGGAATTGTTCACATTTCCGACCAGAGACATGCGGTGCCCAACCTTTTCAACGGCAAACTTGGCATCCACCTGCCACTCAAAGTGGTAGGCGTCAAAACCCGCGTCGGCAAACAGCTCTAGCCGATCCCGACAGTTTCCACAAACGTGCAGGACCAGAGGCCCTTCAATTCGGGCTGTGATCTCCTGATGGACGGGGAGGAGATATGCTTCATAATGACGCGGACTGACTAAATCCCCTGTGGCGTGATCGGCCACCACAACAATGTCTGCGCCAGCCTGGAACTGGGCCCTTGCATAGGCAATGGTCACGGTCATCAGTTGCCGCAACATCTTGTTCACTTTCTCGGTCTTACGGTAGCCCACATGCCGGAGGAAATTCTCCACACCCGCCATATGATAAGAGAGGGTCCATGGGCCCATGACCTTTCCCACGATGGCCACCTTGGCGCCTAAATGTCGGCGAAGCGTTGAGAGGGCGTCAAGGACCACACGCAGGGATGGCTTCTCGAGCAAGTTATCTGGGACCTCAATATCAGAAAAGTCTTCATAAGGGGCGGACTTCGCGTCTGGCATCATATCGCGGTGGCCCCAGTCCACCTGGGAGCCAAGGGCTGCGGCCTCTTGATGCACGCTGTATTCAGGCATGACCGTGTCAAAACCGGCAATTTCATGGCCAGCAATGGCAAGTTCGGCCATGGCCTGGGCATCCAAATGGGCTTGTGGAAAGGAAACACCGCAGGCATCCATGAGATCATGACAGACTATGGATGTGGGATTTCCGACAGGGGGTCGATCACCCTTTCTACCGTTGTACATGGCGGACATGACCAGGTTATGAGGGCTTGATTTCATGATAAGCAAAACCTCCAAAACACAGGCCCAGGAAGGCGCTAAAATAGACAGGATGGACAGGATTTCAGGGATTTATAAGGGCCAAAGAGCAGATGGCTCGAAAAACTCAACTTCACTATAGTGAGGTTCTTACTGAAATATCTCCTGGACACTGCTTCTGATCCACAGATTACACAGATTAGGCTGATATTCAAGAAACCTGCACGGTTGGATCGCTTGAAAAAATGGGAACCCGTGAGGCACGGAAATGAGCGAGCTTATTTTTGTGATCCATGGCTTCCCATTGTTCCCAAGGCGCAGCCTTGGAATCCCCGCGTAGCGGAGTTTCCAGCGATCCTTGCATCCCATCCTGGACATCCTGTAAATCCTGTCTAAAATTCTTGTCCTTTGGGTCCGTGTGGGCTTGCCCTGCCATAGCCTTGGCGACGGCGGGTCTGTGGCTAAAAATTCTTAGGGTATTCTCCGCAATCAAAAATCGACAATACCAACACTCCCTCGTAGCCCAGGGCCACTATGGCGAGGTCGGCTACTCCTGTACAGCGTTAAAGGGGCTTGGCCCTTATGTTCTATCCTCAATGTAGCCTAAATATCAAGGGGGAATCTCTTCCATTTTACAATTGCTGTGTGGAGCAGCAAAAAGATTGATGGAGTCTATTCTTGACTCATATGAAGGCCTAGGGTAATAAAAAGTGAGAATTGCGGCAACATCTGGCCTCCACAAAACGTTACCCATGAAGGGGTAGAAAGGGGGTAATGGCATGTTAAAATCTGGCGAGAGCTATGAGGAAGTGTATGGCTCGTTTAGCTGGGAGATCCCAGAGTTTTACAATATGGGTGTGGACATATGTGATAAGTGGGCGCACCAACGGTATCGGCTGGCGCTAATCTACGAGAACGAGAAAGGCCAAGTCGAGCAATACACTTTCTGGGATCTCAAAAGGCTGTCCAACAGATTGGCCAATGGACTCAAGGCACACGGTCTGAGCCAGGGTGACCGGATGGGTATCATGTTGCCCCAATCTCCCGAGGCAGGCATTTCGCACATTGCCATATACAAAATAGGGGCGATCGCGATCCCTCTCTTCACCCTCTTTGGCACGGACGGCTTGGCGTATCGGCTTTCCAATAGCGAAGCCAAAGGCATTGTCACGGATGAGGCGAACCTCCAGAAAGTCCTGGATGTATGGGAAAAGGTTCCCACTCTCAAAATAGTGGTGGTTACTCGAGGCGAGCGACGTGAAGGGATTTTGGGTTTTTGGGAATTGATAGAAAAGGGATCCGCAGAATTTCAGCCCGTTCAGACCAGAGCGGATGATCCGGCCTTCATAAGCTACACCTCCGGTACGACCGGGCCCCCAAAAGGGGCCTTCCATGCCCACAGGGTTTTGCTTGGGCACATGCCGGGCATAGAGTTTCCCCACAACTTTTTCCCCAAAGAGGATGATCTTTTCTGGACCCCTGCTGATTGGGCATGGATGGGCGGATTTATGGACGTGCTTCTCCCAAGCTGGCACCATGGCATACCGGTGGTTGCCCATCGGGCCAAGAAATTTGACCCTGAGGAGGCCTTCTACCTCATGGCCAAATATGGCATCCGGAACGCCTTCATGCCTCCTACGGCATTGAAAATGATGAGGCAGGTCAAAGATCCCCGCAGTCGTTATGACTACCAGATGCGTAGCATCGGAAGCGGGGGAGAGGCCCTGGGTGAGGAACTCCTGGAGTGGGGCAAAGAGGTGATGGGATTGACGATCAATGAATTCTACGGGCAGACCGAAGTCAATCTGGTGGTGGGGAGCTGCTGTGAGATCATGGAAATCAGACCCGGCTCCATGGGAAAAGCTATTCCGGGCCATGAGGTGGCTGTCGTGGACGACTCTGGTAATCGGGTACCTGCCGGAACGGTGGGTGAAGTGGCCATAAAAAGACCCGATCCGGTGATGTGCCTGGAATACTGGAAAAATCCTGAGGCGACCAGAGAGAAGTACGTAGGGGACTGGTGGGTGACCGGGGACCTGGCCAGGCAGGATGAGGACGGGTATTTTTGGTTTGTGGGCCGAAAGGACGATCTGATTACGAGTGCGGGTTATCGCATCGGCCCGGCAGAGATTGAAGACTGTATCATAAAGCACCCTGCCGTGAGCATGGTGGCCGTTGTGGGTAGCCCAGACGAGGTACGCACTGAGGTGGTAAAGGCCTTTATTATCCTTAAGCCTGAAGTACCACCTGGACCGGACATAAAAGAGGAGATCAAGAAGTTTGTGAAAACCCGACTGGCCGCCCATGAATATCCTCGGGAAATCGAGTTTGTGAGCGAACTGCCCATGACGGCCACGGGTAAGATCATGCGAAAAGAACTGAAGAAGCTGGAGATAGAAAGGAAATCAAAGGGTTAGTCATGGTCCTCAAAGCGTATTTCAAATACTTTGCTTACAGGGGTATATGAAAGGAAAAAGGAGATGCCTGAAAAAGATGCTAAGCTGATATTCGGAGAAGGGACCATCGACTTGAGCGTTCCGGAAACGGTCTCCATCCTGGAAATGAAAAGGGTTGAGCCCCTCCCCGATCCTGAAGGGGCCGTC
>JASFEQ010000343.1:0-4984 GCA_050124735.1 Desulfobacteraceae bacterium
CCCTCTTATTAAGGGGTCAAGTTCCAGACGACTTCCATACTATATCCATCCTTTTTCCATCGCATGTTTATACTGGGCGGATGGCATCAACGAGAAGAATGCCCCCTGCACAACTTCGCTCAGTGCCGGGTGGATTTGCATTCCCGCTTTCAAAATCCCACCCTATCTAAACACAATTAAAACTGACTCCTTCACACCTTCTCTCGAAGCATGACAATCCATCAAAAAGGTCCTGCTCTTGACCCCTTGTCTCTATGTCCATTCGGTGATCTTATTGCCCTGCTTATCACTGAAAGAGCCAATAATGATCATGATAAAGTCTATGAGTGCCCAAATTCCCAGGCCACCAGCAGTGACAAGTTGCAATATCCCCGTGCCTATCTTTCCCACATAAAACCTGTGGAAACCCAGGCATCCGAAAAAGAAACAAAGAAGAAGTGCCGGCAGGATTCTTTTACTACTCATTGTTCCCTCCTTTTTCGTCATTGTCTATAGGTGAGCAGTGGATACTTGACGAACACGATGGATGCATCTTTGCCATGGATTCCTTGTGCCCTTTCTATGGCCTCCTCCACAGTCTTGGTCGGTTCGAATCCCAGGTGTTGCACAAGTGGTGGGCTTTCTGCACCGGCCACAAAGACCCTGGACGCGTGGCGAAGCCTTTTCAGAGGATATGATGTCATGATGCCATGCATAGGGTGGAATCCATAACAGAAGCGGTATTTGTAGAGGTAGTCCGGCCTGTGGGCAAAATCCTCCTCAAAGAGATCTGCAATCTCATAAGGGTCGTTGTAATGGGGTAAGATTTTCTCCCAGATCTCCTGGTGTGTGGGGTGGTGCGTATGGTTCCACTGATCCGGACAGGGGCTTGCCAGGATGACCGAGCATCCAGGCTTTCCCATGGCCTCTATAACGCCTCCAAAGTAACCGAGGCCTGTGGAAATGAGGGTGAGCATGGGATTCATGACTGAGAAGGCGGCGTACGGGCTCCAGTTGGGTATCCCGTAGAGGACAATGTCTGCCCTTTCTTTGACCAGGTCCCGCCTGGGCTTTAGTTGAGACTTCATGAGCTCAAGTGCTGCCTGACGCGTCTCGAATACGCCCCCGGCCCATACCTTGTGGACCTGAAGGGGATTGGCCAAGATCGTCTCTATCTTGAAGATGCGCTCCCTGCCTATCTTTTCCTCCACAAGGCCGCCCATGTCATTGAGTATTTCATGCATGCGATTCTTTTCCATGGACATGGACATGCTATCCGGGGTGTGGTGCCACCTGATGCACCGGTAAGAGGCTAGCCCTACACAGATAGACTTCCATCCTCCGTTGAAGCCTCTCCACACCACCGTGTTGATATAGACGGTAAGATCAGAATCCGTTACCCCTTTGTTGAGTTCCACTTCGTATCCTGACTCTGTGGTGCCCAAGTAGGTGAGGTTCTCCGCGTCTTCCGCATCGTGACAGAGGAGCCGGTAACCAAACGCCCTGGCCAGATCCTCACCCATGATCTTGGCCAGCTCACGGCGGGTGAACTTCCTGTGCAGGCCGTTGGCGCAAAGAAGCGTTATGTTGGATCTCTTCACTCCTCCCTTTTCTAGCTCTTCCAAGACAAGCCTTATGGCCGGCTCCCAGACGGGCGCGAAACAGGGAACAGTCGGGTCATCAAAGGCGATGGTCACTTTCCAATGGGGTTTGACCGTTTCACTGAGGGGGGCACGGCCTAAAGGCTCCTGAAGCGCCTTACGGATTGTCCCTTCAATATCATCCACAGGCGAAAGATCGGTGGAAAGCCCTGGAGGGGCAGTTTGTACCCTATCCGGAAGTCTTATGGGCAGCATCCGATCACCAAACACAATATGATCTTCCATAGAACTTCTCCTTTCGCCATTTTTCTATTGATAAGAGAAACCTTGTTGCTCCTGTTTATCGTGTCGAATACATACTATAGTGAACGACTTAAACAGCGAGACATAGCGACCCCCGTCATTGCGAGCGTTAGCGAAGCAATCTCGAGAGATTGCCACGTCCCCCGCCTCAAGTGCGGGGTGCTCGCAGTGACTTCTATTTATGGTCGTTCAATATAAATGGGAGGAATAGGTTAACTTTCAGAGCAGCTTTCCCCTTTCCATGATCCGCCTTCCATCCACCGTGACCGTGGGGGCCCGAAGCACCCCATCCAGGTGGACAGGCACGTCCGTTGCGCCGCCAAAGCTGATGTTGTTGCCCAGGGCAAAGTGGGCCGTTCCAAAAACCTTTTCGTCTTCCAGCACCACGCCACTCAGCTGCGCCCATTCATTGGTTCCCATGGCAAACTCCGCCACCGTGAACGCTGAACGGCCAAAGGGACTGAGCCGCTCAAGAAGTGTGTGGGCCTGCCTACCCTTTATTTCTACGGCGCGACCTCCTTCAACCCGAATGTGGAGCGGTTCTTCCAGGCGGCCAATGCTGGACATGGACCAATCAACCAGTATGACGCCTTCTGAAGTGCCTTCCTCTGGACCGATACAGACCTCTCCTGCGGGCATGTTGCCCCATGTGCCCTCCCACTTGTAAAGGCCATCCTCCATATGCCCCTGCATACCCCTGACGCTAAAGTTGATGGCTGTTCCCAGCTCAGTCTCTACGGATACAACGTCTGCATCCGTTAGAATTTTCCTCAGCCTCTTGGCTTTCTTCGATATCTGCTGATAATCTGCACGGCCGGCTCGCAGTAGCATCTGCTCGGTAATGCCTGGCATGGAGGCGAGCCTTGCCCCGCGCTTTACGGCCCGCCGCCTTGCATCGGTGTGTGAAAGGGACTGCCCGGTCAACAGCAGGATAACATCCGGGGTGGCCATCTCCTTCTCTAACCAGACCAAGGTGTCTGGCTGCCAGCCCTCGGCGCCTGGCGGCTGGACCACAGATAGCTTCGCCTCGGTGGTGATGTGTTTTGCGGTTTCACAAAAAGAGGAACCGAGTCTCTTGCGGCCTCTATCGCAAACCACCAGGCAGGACTCACCCTTTCGGAGGCCCATGCACTCCACAAGCAACCTGGTCAGGGCCTGCTCAAGATCTATCTGTTCGTTTTGCAGGGCCATGAGACGCCTTTTCTGCCTATCTCGAGAGCGCCCTGACCATTTCCATCACATCCACCTCAGATCGCATCCAGTCGGATAGGCGCTCAATGGCACCCCCTTGCACACATCTGGCCACAAAGCAGGTCCTGATCCCCTGCCTTTCCTGGGGGCCAAATGTGATTTTTGGGCCGATGCCCTGGAACTCTTTGAGGCTCTCCATAGACCTGACGAAATTTTCCACTGTAAGGTCACGGCCACATCTCTTGACACCTTCCACCATGGGCTCCACAAAGTAGAATCCGGCATAGAAAAATGGACCCCATCGCTCTTTGGGGGCAAACTTCTCCTGGGCCCTTTTGTATTTTTGCATGAGGGGGTGTTCTAAATAGGTGGTGGGAATTTCTGCGAAGGTGGTGAAGATCACCCCTTTGAAAAGGCCTTTGCTAATCTTATACATGATTTCCGTATCCGTCAAAACGCTTGAACTCATCCACTGGGTCATGAGTCCCATCTTGGCCGCCGTTTGCAGTATGATAGCGCCATGTTTGGGAGACAGAAACATAATGACACAATCAGGCTTGGCAGATCTTAGCTTTACGCAGTGGGAACTGAGGTCCGAATCCAGGATTTCAACAGGCACTTTTTCTACCAATTTCAGGCCATGCTTTTCAAGGGCCCACTCGATTCCGGCCATCCCCTCCTTGCCAAAATCGTCGTTCTGATAAATAAAACCTACCCGCTTTTTGCCCAGATTTTGAACAGCGTAGTTGACAAGGATGGCACCCTCATCACAATAAAGGGGAAAAACGCTGAAAAGATATCTCGTGGGGGGATGAGCCCAATGGCTGGATCCGGAGGCGGGCCCTACCCAGGGGATCTTCTTGTTATGGAGGTACTTCTTGACGGCCATGCCTGTGGCCGTGCCCACGCCCGAGGCAAACCCGAACACCTGTTTATCCTCCACCAGTTCTTTTACAATGGCCTTGGTCTTCGGCGGCATGTATCCATCATCCCTCACGAAAAAGTTGATTTTACGGCCATGGATTCCCCCTTCCGCGTTGATCATGTCGAAGTAACATTGGGTACCTCTGGGAACCGCACCCCATAGGGCTGCGGGACCGGTCAAAGGCCCCCACGTCCCAAGGCGAATCTCCGTGTCCGTCACTCCCCTTTCCGCCCGTGCAAAAGGGATGGCCGCTAAACAACAAAGGGTCACACAAATGGCTGGGACAATCAAATGACGCGTTCTCATCTTCCCCCCTCCCTTCGCTTTTCATCAGAGCGGCCCGCTCTCCACCCAGTCCTTTCTACCCGCTTCAATCAGCGGGGCTCGCCTGATAACTTTCAGGTTTAGTTCTTATAAAGGCTGTCAAGATCACGGCTAGCAGAGGCGCAAAAGCCAGGATCCAGACCGTCTGGTAGAGACCTAGCTTATCAGCAAGATAGCCTGAAAGGGCGCTTCCCAGCCCACCGGTCCCAAATCCCAATCCTAAAATCAGACCGGAGGCCAATCCCAAGTGCCGGGGCAAAAGCTCCTGGGCCAGTACAATGGTGACGGAAAACGAGGCCAATAGGGCCGCCCCGGATGTGAGCGCCATAATCCACTGGCCGGGCCCCTTGCTCAAGATCATCAACGATGCGAGCACGGGATAAATAAGATGGCTTACCCAAATGACGCCTCGCCGCCCTACCCTGTCCGAAAGGTGGCCACCATAAAGCCCGGCAGCTGCGCCGCCAACCAGAAACACGGTAAGCATCAGACTCCCGGTTTTCAGATGAACCCCCTGAGTCTGGAGAAACATGGGGAGGTAGGTGATAAAGCTCAGATAGACCCATGAACGTAGCGTCACGATAAGACAGATGGCCATGAGTGATATCCAGGGAATGGGATAAGACTTTTCTTTGAGATCCCCCTGCGATGCATCTTGACC
>JASFEQ010000344.1:0-4972 GCA_050124735.1 Desulfobacteraceae bacterium
TACCGTATATCCCTGCCACCTGGTACCCTATAAAAGTGGCCACGCATATGCCCAAGATGGGGAGATAGGTGGACTGCATGCCCACAGCCAGTCCCGCAATGATGACGGTGGCAGGACCGGTCTTTGATTGCTCGGCGATACGACGGATAGGTGGACCAGATGTATAGTACTCTGCAAGAAGACCGATGGCGATACCGCAGAGAAGACCAGAAACGACGGCCCATAACGCTCCCCAGGGCATGGCAAGGGATTTGACGATGATGGCTGTAAGAATTATGAAGATACCGGCGGCTACAAATGTGGTGTACCTCAGGGCACCTGCCGGGTTTCCACCCTGAAAGGCCTTAATGGAGAATACACCCACAAAGGAGCTGAGCAGACCTGCCATGACCACCAGTATGGGCGTGGCCATATATTTCAACTTGATGACCACCGGATCCAGGCCTTTTAGCACCGGGAATTTGTCGAGAAACTCCGGTGTAATGGTCAACGTGGCGCCGATGGCGATGGTCGCAATCACTGAACCCACGTAAGATTCAAAGATGTCTGCCCCCATCCCGGCAATGTCGCCCACATTATCACCCACGTTGTCTGCGATGACTCCAGGATTTCTGGGGTCGTCCTCAGGGATGCCTGCCTCCACCTTTCCCACCAGATCAGCTCCCACATCTGCAGCTTTGGTATAGACGCCTCCGCCCACACGGGCAAAGAGGGCGATGGAGCTTGCACCCATGGCAAAGCCATTTATATACTGAGCCGTGTTCGGGTCTCCACCATAACGCCAGAACCAGAAACCCAACCCTAACAGACCGAGACTGGCGACTGATAATCCCATGACCGAACCAGAGAAGTAAGAGACATTGAGCGCCTTGGCCTGGCCATCTTTATTGGCAGCCTCTGCTGTACGAGAGTTTCCCCGGGTCGCTGCCGTCATCCCGGAAAATCCTGCAAGCATGGAGCAGAAGGCACCGGTCACAAAGGCAATGGCAGTTCTCCAGGAGATGAAGATCAAGAGCAAAACAAAAACGGCCGCTATAAAAAAGACCAGTACAGAATATTCTCTCCTCAAAAAGGCCATTGCCCCGGAGTGGATCATTCCCTCCAGTTCCTGCATAAGCGGGGTGCCATTCGGCTGTTTCTTCACATAGAGATAGATAATGTACGCAATGATCAGCCCTAATATCCCTAAAGGGAGAGCATAAATAGTTAATCCCTGCATCAGCTTCTTACCTCCTTACTTTGTTAGATTTTGGCAATTGATTTCATTCATGGCCGAGTCAATTCCATGAGCAATAAAAAGTTCACACGCCCGAATCGCCAGTTGGATCATCTCTTGGATGATTTCCTTTTCATCACCATAGAAAGGTCTCAAAACATAGTCTTCGATTGATTCTCCATCATACCGCGGACGACCTACCCCAATCTTCAACCGTGGGAACTCACGCGTACCCAGATGGTGCACAACGGACAAAATCCCTTTATGTCCTCCTGCACCCCCGTTTCTTACGACCCTTATCTTTCCCAAAGGAAGGTCAATATCGTCATGTATGACGAGAATATTTTCTGCTTTAAGATCAAAAAAATCGACGCAGGCTCTAATGGATTTGCCACTCTGGTTCATATAGGTGAGTGGGCGAAGCAATATCACGGACTTATCTTGAAAAGTCGTCCGGGTATTCCTTGACCCAAAGCGCCTGCCACTCAAACGGATCCCCAAGGACTTGGCCCAGAGGTTGATGACCTTAAAACCCACGTTATGCCGTGTGTTCCTGTACTTTAGTCCAGGATTACCGAGCCCAGCTATCAAGTACACCTTTTAGGACTTCCCTTCACCCCCTTTCTTTTTCTCTGACTTCTCTGATGATTCCTGGCTGCCCTCTGATTCTGCCTCGGGTGTCTCTTTCTCAACCTTTTCTCCCTCAGCCGCTTCGCCTTCAGCCACTTCTCCCTCAAGCGCTTCTTCCTCAACCTCTTCCTCTACAGCCTCTTCCGGCATGACCGTCGGGGGAGCTACCACAGCAATTGTCAAATTCTCCTCATCGAGGGACGTGATTCCTTCGGGGAGCACTAGGTCCCGGATGTGCACAGAGTCCCCGATCTCCAGCTGGGATACATCCACCTCCAGGGCTTCGATTAGCTTGCCGGGCAGGCAGGATACGCTCAGTTCTCTCCTCACATGTTGCAGAATCCCACCCTCCTCCTCGACGCCCGCCGGGGTGTTGATCAGGTGGATGGGGACATTGACCGTGATCTCTTTGTCCATAGATATTTCATAAAAGTCGGCGTGAAGATAGGTGTCTTTTATGGGATCAATTTGAAGATCTTTGAGAATGACATTCAAGGTTTGCGTCCCGTCCTCCGATTTCACCTTAAGATCGAGGATGATGTTTTCCCCGCCCGATCGCTTTATGAGCTTTTCCAGTTCGGGATAATCCATTGCCAGCTTGAGTGGTTCTCTCCTCGGGCCATAGAAAGTGGCGGGGATTTGGTTGTTTTTTCTAAGCTTCTTGGCCGCCCCTTTCCCTGTGATCTCCCTGGTCCGAGCATTTAAGACAGGTTTATCCATTGGTTACCTCCAAAACCATGCCACGATGGTTTTATAACGAAAATTTTCACAAGCAATACGAAACAAAAACGCCCAATGCGTATCAGGCGTTTTCACTATCATACAAAAAGCGTGCTGACAGATTCGGAATTATAGATTCTCTTGATGGTTTCCCCAAGCAGTTCGGCTACCGATAGTACAGTTATCTTGGCGCATTTCTGAGATTTCTCGTTAAGGGGAATCGTGTTGGTCACCACCAGGCTGTCGATGGGAGATGCTTCTATCTTTTCAATGGAAGCGCCGGAAAGGACTGGATGTGTACAGCAGGCATATATGTTGGACGCGCCTTTCTCCTTTAGCGCTGCGGCGCCTTGAGTCAATGTCCCGGCTGTATCCACCATGTCATCCAGGATAACGACTGTCTTCCCCTTAACCTCTCCGATAATATTCATGGCTTCAGCAATATTGGGCGCATCACGTCTCTTATCGATAATGGCCAAGGTCGCTTCCAGTCGCTTGGCAAAGGCCCTTGCCCTCTCCACACCCCCTGCATCAGGGGACACAATCACCAAGTCATTTTCAAAATGGGTCCGAATATATTTTAGCAGAAGGGGCGCAGCGAAAAGGTTATCCACCGGTATATTAAAGTAGCCCTGAATTTGACCCGCGTGCAGATCCATGGAGACCACCCTGTTTGCTCCAGCGGTGGTGATAAGATCGGCCACCAACTTGGCGCTGATAGGGACCCTCGGCTTGACCTTTCGGTCCTGCCGACCGTAGCCATAATAGGGAATAATCGCAGTGATCCTTTCGGCGGAGGCCCTTCTTAGGGCATCCATCATGATCAAGAGCTGCATAAGGTTATCATTTACAGGGGTAGAGGTGGATTGGAGTACGAAGACGTCTCCGCCCCTTATATTCTCGTGGATTTCAATTTGCGTCTCTCCATCGCTGAAGGTCTTGGTCGCCACCTTGCCCGGCTCAACGCCCAGATAATCACACACTTCCCGAGTGAGTTCAGGATTTGATGTTCCGCCAAAAAGTTTCATATCCCTCCATCGTCCCGTTTACAGCCTGATCCCCTGGCCAAATACAAATTCCCCGGGCTCAAACTCTAAAAGGTTTTCAAGGAGTGTTGGAGTATTGGAGTACGGGAGTGTTGAAAAAAAGCTGTGGAAACCCTGGCAGATTTTGCCATCTCAACATTACATTACTCCATCACTCCACTGCTCCATTACTCCACGAGCGTCTGACCGGGGCGCGGGCCCGCCAGGCTCTTTCTCAGGACAAACAAGGGCTGCAGACGTGCGTTCCTTGCATTGGCTGGGGTGGGAGGATTCGAACCTCCGAATGCGGGCTCCAAAGGCCCGTGCCTTACCGCTTGGCGACACCCCAACGGTTCGCCATTCGCCATTTAACATTGATCGTTTATCATTTTGTCATTTATCAACTGGCATTTATTCCAGATCCCTTGCCATTCCCATTACCTACAGTTCCCAATGAGGATTAATGAGTGATAAATGTTAAATGGCTGATGATCAATGCTTGGGGCCTTCCCAGTTCGTAGCAACAAAAACATCCCCCAGGCTCTGGGAGATGAGGAATTGTTTGGCTGATAAGGCTTGATTTAGTGAGGAGAATACCCCGAAAACACTTGGCCCGCTTCCTGTCATCAAAGCCCCTTCTGCCCCCGCGTTCATCAAGAACGCTTTAATGGTATCTATAATCGGGAATCTTGAGGAAGTGACCTCTTCTAAATCGTTCTCAAGGATGGCGGAGACAGCAAAAGGGTCATTTTTCAGGAATTTCACTATATAGTCATATTCCCCCCTTGTCAACTCTAATTTGAGCGCGTCATAAACCCATGAAGTGGAGACTTGAATGGGGGGAGTAACGATAACATACCAGAATGTGGGCCATTTTTCCAGTGGTTCCAGAACATCTCCGATCCCCGTGGCCAGCGCGGGTTCACAGCGAAGGAAAAAGGGTACGTCTGCTCCCAGTTCACCTGCCATCGCATGGAGTTCGGGCAGGTTTAGAGGCTGGGCGCATATCTCATTAAGGGTCATTAGGGTAGCCGCAGCGTCACTGCTTCCGCCACCCAGCCCCGCTGCAACGGGTATATTCTTGGTCAGTTTTATGGCCACGCCCTTTTGAATTCCGGCTTTAGAAAAGAAAGAGCGTGCGGCCTGATGGACCAGATTACTCTCATCCGCAGGGACCTGAAAGCCGTCACAGGAAATTTCTATTCTTCTTTCCGGAATGAGTCTCAGATCAAGGAGATCAAAAAGATCCACGGGCACCATGATGGAAACCAGCTCATGATACCCATCTGCTCGACGACCTGTAATCTTCAAACGGAGATTTAACTTGGCAGGTGCTTTGATGCCTTGAAGTGACCAGTGACCAGCGTCAAGTGACAAGTTA
>JASFEQ010000345.1:0-4950 GCA_050124735.1 Desulfobacteraceae bacterium
CTGCAGTAAAGCCTGGCCTCGAACCCGGGAGAACGGTATCCTGGATACTCCCCAAAGGGGCCTTCAGCCGCACTCACGTCAGGCAAGATTTCACCCTCAATGACGACTTCACTGTGAGCCGGAACCAAAAGGTCGTTTGTTTCACACCTCACCAGATCCACGGGTTCTTGGTGCAGACCCCCGGCCAGAAAGACTTCACTATGGCCCACTGGATGACCTGCAGAGGAAGCAATGCTTGACAGGGGATCAGCACCGACAACCGCTGCGATGGGCATAGGGCGATTTTGGGGCATAAATTTTTCACGGAAGAGAGCACCCAGGTTGCTACCAGGAGCTGGAGACATGGCGAGGGATTCTTGGCTATTAATGTGGAAGCGGTACATACCCCAGTTGACCCAGTCGCTGTCCGGGTCCTTGCAGACCACAAAACCCCACGTGCCGATGTATCGGCCCCCGTCACCATCATGACACATGGGAGTGGGAAAGTGATAAAGGTCCACTTCATCCCCCAGCATCTTGTTCTCTTTACAGGGACCACCCTCAACCACTCTGGGGGCTATGGGATTCTCAGCCCTCTGTTCATAGACCTCATAGACCCTTTTTATGGGTGTATCGGCCGGGAGCCCCAGGGCTATGGCCACCCTTCTGTAAGTCCCCACGGGGGTAGCAAAGATTCGGTACCCATCGGGATAATCCTTGATCCTCTCAAAGAGTATGGCAGGACCTTCTTGTTCGCTGGCATGCCTGGCGATAGCACCCGCCTCCAGGTCCCAGTCCACCTCTTTATTGACCACCGCCATATCCCCGCTCTCCTTGAGAGCGTCAATGAAATCACGATTGTCCTTAAACGCCATAAAAGACTCCTTTAGGTGGTGTCGTTGGCCACACCTCTCTATCCATCAATGGGTACTGGCTGCCGTGTTCGTCCCCTTGTGAGAAAGAATTGACAAACCATGGTCGCAGCGATCAGGCCAATTCCAATAATAGTTGCCACTCCAGAGGGATAAACAATAAGCAATGCCCCCGCAATCAATGGTATTCTCCAGATAAAATGGAAAGGCCCGAACATATATCCAGAAAATCCCACCGCCAGACCTATTGTCGCTATAATTGTGGTTATGCTCACAAGGACAATGGAAGTGAGCGAGCCTACCAACAGGAGCGCCGGATCAAAAATGAATATGATCGGAACGATGAAACCCACAACGGCAAGACGTGCGGCAGTAAATCCCGTTCTCATGGGTTCCGAATCAGCAATCCCCGCCGCCACAAAGCTGGTGGGGCATACGGGTGGAGTGACCAGGGCCGAGACACCGAAGTAGAATACATAGAAATGGGTGGCCAGTGGGATGAACCCCACCTCATTGAGGGCCGGGACCACGAGAACAGCCAGCATGATGTAAACCGCCGAGGTGGTCATGCCCATGCCCAGAAGAACACTGGCTACAGCCGTCAGCCCCAACAATAACCATGTGGAACCACCAGCAAAGTTCACCAACCCCATGGAAAGTCTATAGGACAAACCAGTCAGTTGAACACACCCTATGATGACACCGGCCAGGGCCAGGATAATCGCCATCATCATCATCACCACGGCGGTGTTCTTTAGCGCCAGATATATCTTTCTGAGGTTGATCCTGTTTGCCTTATTGAAAAGGCCAATGATAATGAGCGATCCGGTGGCAAATAGAGCTGAGTATGGAGGAGAATATTGCAGGCCCACCAGTAAAAAGAGCAGCAAGAGCAGTGGGACAATAAACTGCCATCCTTCCATCAATGTTTCTTTGATCCCGGGCAATTCATCTCGAGAAATCCCCCGAATGCCTCTCTTGGCTGCCTCCAGATCCACCATGAGGAATAGGGCCAAAAAGTAAGCCATGGCAGGCAGAGCGGCAGCCGTTATGATTTTACTGTAGGGCATGTCCAAGAAATCTATCATGATAAAGGCGGCTATTCCCATCACGGGAGGCATGATCTGTCCACCATTGGAGGCGGCCGCTTCCACAGCTCCAGAAAAATAGGGCTTGTAGCCGGTCTTTTTCATCAACGGTATGGTGAAGACACCCGTGGTGGCCACATTGGCCATACCGCTGCCTGCCAGCGTCCCCATAAATGCACTGGCCATGATAGCCACTTTTGCCGGGCCTCCCCGCACGTATCCGAGCAAGGCCTGGGCCATCTTTATAAACCAGTCTCCGGCTCCGGTTACGAAGAGAAATTGGGCAAAGAGTATGAATGAGACGACAATGGTAGCCGATATGTTGAGGGTGCTGCCGTACATCCCACTGACAAAGAGACCGATATAATGACCTATCCTCTCCCAACTATGAGCCTTGGAGAACAGGAATCCGGGCATATATTGGGAGGTCAGGGTGTAAGCGATGAAAAAAGCGGTTACTAGGGGTATGGTTAATCCCAGGACGCGCCTGGCTGCTTCCAGGACGATCAGAATGTTGATGCAGCATGCGATGGATTCGGGCAAGGCCAGGTACCCGGTCATACTCCGCTCATACAGCGCATAATAGTTAATAAGAATGTAGAGGTTCCACCCGACACCCAGCAATCCCAGGACCACGTCATAAAACGGTAGCTTCTCTTTCGATGACTTCTTGCGTGCGGGAACTATGAGGAAAACCAGGGCGAGCATAAAGCCCAGGTGTATCGATAGGTGAAGGGGCGTATCCAGGAAGATCTTCACCGCGTCCAACAATCCTGCGATATAGGCCACATGGTACAGAGAGAAGGCCACGGCCAGGACGGAAACCGCCCCAGCCATGACCCCCTTATACTGTCGGTATTTTGCCTCTTGGGTTTTGTCTGATGACATATCACACCCGATGGTTAACGCGACTGTCCCGACTTCGCAAGCAACGCTTCATGCGTCTTCAAGGATTCCGGTGTCACCAGCCCCTTTTCCTTGTAATACTTGAGGGCTCCTGCGTGATAGGGACATGTAACGGGTCCGTTGACCAGTCCTTTCATGGTCCATTTCGTAAAGGCCTTGTGTACAGACCTTAGCTGGTCCATGTTTTCATGGATCGCTTTGGCTATGTTGTAGACGAGATCGTCAGGTAAATCGTTCCTGGTCACAATCCCTGAAAAGGTGGCGGTCTGCAGGGCATCTTTACTCTGTCCCTTATAAGTGCCGGCAGGAACCACGATAGGGGAGACCCATGGGCATTTTTCCTTCACCTTTTTGTAACCGGCGTCGGTCAGGGGGACGATTCGGATGGGCGTGGTGAGCGCCAGTTCCATGAAGGCCGGTCCGGGAGCGGCGCTGTGATGGAAAAAGGCATCCGTACGTCTTTCCTTCAGGGCAGCACAGGCGTCACGCTGTCCGAGGGCCGGTTTTGCAACGATATCTTTTTCCGTCATTCCATAGGCAGCGAGGGTGGCTTTCCAGTTGTCCTGATAGAGGGCCTGTCTCGGTCTTACACACATAACCCTTTTCCCCTTCAGGTCCGGTATAGATTGGAACTCTGACTTTGCACGTACGATCCAGTGCCCCACCGCCTTGTATTCACCAAAGGTAATACCTCTCAGAATCTTCGAAGACCCTTTGGGGAACGGACTCCTATCATAGAAACCGTAAATTTTTTCGCAGGCGGTAATGGCTGCCAGTTGAGCATCGCCCTTGACAAGAAGCATGGCAGCCGGGAAGGAACCCTTTGCATTTTCAGGCCCTGTGGGTATTTTGAGAGCCCCTTCAACGATTTTCGCGATACCCATGCCATAAACGGAAAGCGTGGCCCCTGCCGGGGGGGTGGTCAATGTAAGACTTTTCGGCCACTGCTTCGCTGAAGCTACCCCCCCGATATTTAACATGGAAAACGCCACGGTTAACGAAACCACAAGGATCCCTAGCCCTACCTTGGTCCAAAAATGCTTATCCATTTTGTCCTCCTTTCCCTTTAATGAGTTTGTTGTTGAAAATAAAGCCCATTACCTCTTTCGAACGGCCGCCTTAAGCGGAGCAGAAAAGTAAACACTTGATGAGTTTGGATGTGGGTTTTAAGGAAACTTGGTCCTCTACTTCAAAGAAGCCCTGATTCCTCGCTGGAAAACCCGTGATAAGCGGTCTTCCAGGCTCTGATCTTGGACTTCAGTTATCATGCTCGAATAGGTCCGGTAGGTTTCCATGAGATGGTGTCTTGTCTTGTCAGAGGCCCCATCTCCATCCCCCTTTTCGATGGCCGTCAATATGGCACGATGTTCATTAATATGCTTTAGGATGGCCTCTTTTTCCAACTTGGTCTTTGTCACTTCGATCAAATAATCCGCATAGACCTGTGAGATGGACTCGATAATAAAGAGGATGATCGGATTCTGTGCGATCCTGGCAATCTCACAGTGAAATTGGATGTTGGTGCGTCGCGCCTCCTTCCAGGAGACATTTGCGGCCTCTTCGGCTTGATCAACAAGTTGCTTCATTCTTGCGATATCGGCATCTGTATTTAGATATGCAGCCGCCCTTGCCGATTCTGGTTCTAAGTAGAGCCGTGCCTCTACCAGGTGGACAAAACTAAGCTTTTGAAAGCTTATGAGATTTTCTATAGTCTTCGTGATGGGAACCGGGCTCGGCTCGGTCACATAGGTGCCCGCATTCATGCCCCGCCGGATGGCAATAAGCCCTGCATTTTGTAGGCGGGTTAAGGCTTCCCGGATGGTGACCCGGCTGACCTGGAATTGATCCACCAGTTCTCTCTCAGAGGGAAGTTTGTCTCCCGGTTTGTAAACCCCATCGTTGATGGCGTTGGAGAGCTGTTTTTGAATTTCAACGGGAAGGGGGAGTTTTTTTACTGATCTGAAAGTCTGCATTCTCCTCCTCTATGAGTTGCTATCCGGCGGTCTGACCTTAGTCGTTAGACATCTATAACGCCCTGATACCCATGTCAAGATCTTTCTGCCACCCATTGTGCAAGCCGTGGATCCCATGCTTTCTCGTCACTA
>JASFEQ010000346.1:0-4932 GCA_050124735.1 Desulfobacteraceae bacterium
ACTCTTAGAAACAATGCCCCAAGAGAGAATTCGGAGGCTTCAATTCAAGAAATTCAAACGGATATTTCAGTGGGCCTATGATCACTCCAAATTTCATAGATCCCTCTATGAAAAGGCTGGGATCAAACCTGATGACGTAGGCTCTTTTGAAGACATCAGGCACGTCCCGAAGGTGGAAAAGGCCATGATGAGGGACATACAGCGCAAGGCCCCCTTTCCCTACGGAGATGCCCTATGTGTGCCACTGGAGGAGGTGACCGTATTCCACCAGACAAGCGGCACGACCGGTCAGCCCATCTACCAGCCCGATACATGGCCAGACTGGGAATGGTTTGGAGAGTCTTGGGCCTTTATTCTCTGGGCCCAGGGCTACCGCCCTACCGATCGTGTTTTCATCCCCTTTGGGTACAACGTCTTTGTGGCCTTTTGGGCCGGCCACTACGCGGCTGAGAAGCTCGGGTGCGAAGTGGTGCCTGGAGGTGTCCTGGACACCAAGGCTCGAGTTTTGAAGATTCAAGAACTGGAAGCCACGGCCATGATGGGTACGCCAACGTACATTCTGAGCATGGCCGCCACAGCCAGGGACAAGTTGGGAATCGATCCGTCAACACTCAGCATTGAAAAGATTACGTGTGCGGGTGAACCGGGAGCCAGTATACCGAGTACAAAGAAACGGATGGAAGAGGCATGGGGAGCGAAGGTTTACGACCATGCGGGTGCCACAGAGATCGGGGCCTGGTCTTATGAATGCACAGCCCAGTCTGGCGGAATGCATGTGAATGAGGCCCTTTTCCTCGTGGAGATTGAGGATGTGGAAACGGGGGAGATTATTGATGAGCCAGGACGAAGGGGCAAGATGATCATTACTGCCCTGGATCGTGAGGCCCAACCCTGCGTTCGTTTCGATTCCAAGGATATCATAGAGTGGGCATCGGAGCCCTGTCCCTGTGGCCGGAGTTTCAGGGTGGTCCAAGGGGGCGTGGTTGGTCGGGCAGATGATATTACCAAAGTCAAAGGCGTCCTGCTTGCGCCATCCGCCATTGAAGAAGTGGTCAGGGGCATAGACGGATTGGGCGATGAGTATGAGGTGGTGGTAGATAAGAAAGGGGATGTGGATAAGATCAGCCTGAAAGTGGAGTTGTTGCCGGAAAGTGGGAACCAACGTGACGACATTGAGGCAAAGCTGGTGGATCAGCTAAGACTCAAAACAAATCTCCGATACGATCTGGAATTCAAGGAATACGGCACGTTGCCTAGATATGAAGTCAAGGCCAAGCGATTCAAAGACCTAAGGAAAAAACATTAAGCGTGGAGTACTCCAACACTCCATAAAAAGACAAAGGAGCTTAAGATCCGATGGCAGAATTAATAGACTTGGAAGGGATAGACGAGAAAATTCAGAGCATGAAAGAGACAGCCCAGGAACTGAAGGAGATGGGTAAGAACATTCCTGCTATGGACAGAAATGTGCTCCGGATTTTGGCCAGCATAAAGATGCTGGAAATCAACATCTCTGATGTCCTCGATCCAGAGGTGTAGGGTTAAGGCGTGAAGCGGGGTCTGCCCGAACGGTTTCATGCTCAGGAGGGGGATATATGGGCCAGCACCAAGAAGGAATATTAAAGGCGTCCTCTCGATATAAGGTGGGGTTGCTAGGAGATATCATCCTTAGGAATGCGTCATTTTTTACCGATCGGGTCGCATTCATCTATGGCGACCAGAGGATAACGTTCGGGCAATATAACAAGAAGGTAAACAGCCTGATACACGCCCTTCATGTTTTGGGGGTAAAAAAAGGAGAGGTGCTTGGTATCCTCTCCTGGAATTGTATCGAGTACACTTATGCATTTGGTGCAGCCCAAAAGGGTGGATTCATTGTCGCCCCATTTAACGTGAGATTATCGGAAAATGAAATAGAATATCTGATAAACGATTCAGAAGCCACTGTCCTCTTTGTCGGCGCAGAATTCGGTGACCTGGTAGAGACCCTGAGACCCAGGATCCCGCACGTAAAGCACTTCATCAGTTTGGAGGGTTCCTTGCCCGGTATGCAATCTTCTGCCAACCTGCTGGAACGCCATCCCACAGATGAGCCGGATGTGCAAGTGGACGATGATGATCCCCTTTTTATCTGTTACACAAGCGGAACCACGGGTCAGCCTCGCGGTGCTTTGTATACGCATCTAGGTCATCGAGAAGACGTTATCTGCCATGCCCTGGAGGTGCCCATCGGACATGAGGACCGGGGGATATCATTGATGCCTCTCTTCCATATCGGTGGGATAGCCATTCTGTCTTACCTCTTTCATCAAGCTGTCACGGCCGTGATTGACAAGTTCTTTGATCCAAAGACCACTATGGAGTTGATTGAAAACGAGAAGATAACAAATATTATCGTCGTTCCCACCCATTTAACCGCCATGTTGGACCACCCAGATTTCAGCAAGTATGATCTCAGCAGCCTAAGACGGATATATTATGCAGGCTCTCCCATGCCAACAGAGCTATTAAGAAGGGGGGTGAAGGCGTTTGGATCGGTTTTTTTCCAGGGTTATGGCCAGACGGAATCCGGACCTGAAATCGCCTTTCTCAAGGAAAAGGATCATGAGGTCCTGGGCGACCCCGAGAAAGAAAAGCGACTGCTCTCCTGTGGATATCCGGTACTTGGGGTGCATGTGAGGATTGTTGATGAGGAGAGAAATGACCTGCCTCCTGGTGAGGTTGGTGAGATCATCGTAAAGAGTCGACACATCATGCATAAATATTGGAGAAAGCCAAAGGAAACTCAAAAGACCATCGTAAACGGATGGCTGCACACGGGCGATCTGGGACATTACGATGAGGATGGCTATATCTACATCGTGGATAGAAAGAAGGACATGATCGTTTCTGGGGGCGAGAATATCTATCCTCGGGAGGTTGAAGAGGTCCTCTACAGGCATCCCGCTGTCTCTGAGTGTGCCGTATTTGGTATCCCGGATCCCAAATGGGTAGAGGCGGTTCATGCGGTCATTTCTCTCAGAGAGGGTGCAACGGCCACGCCCGAAGAGCTCATAGAATTCTGCAAGAGAAAGACGGCCAGGTATAAGGCGCCTAAATCCGTCGAGATTGTGGAGGAGATCCCCAAGAGTGGTACGGGCAAGATCCTGAAAAAGGAGATGAAAAAAAAGTATTGGCGCTGATTTTACGGGAGATCCGAATGATTGAAGTCAGATTCCATGGCAGGGGAGGGCAGGGCGTGGTTACGGCGGCAAAAATCCTGGCAAATGCCTTTGTGCGACAGGGCAAATTTGGCAGTAGCTTTCCCATGTTCGGCTTCGAAAGACGGGGTGCACCGGTTACGGCCTTTATGAGATTCGCCGAAGATCCCATCAGGGAGAAGACGCAGATATACAACCCTGATTGTCTCTTGGTTCTGGACGCATCACAGAAGGATTCCCCCACGGTTTATGATGGGTTAAAATCGGGAGGGGTCCTGATTTTGAATACCAGAGAGCCAATTCATGAAAAGCCCTGCAAGGATCTTGGTCGTGCGGGCCTGGTGGATGCGGAGACAATCGCCTTGGAGGAGATCGGGATTTCGTCTCCAAATACCCCCATGGTGGGGGCCTTTGCTGCCGCCACGGGATGGATACCTATCGAGCACATCTTATCCGGCTTGGAGCAATATTTTAGCGGAGATATCCTTAAACGGAACATCCGTTGCGCTGAGCGCGGATTCCATGAGGTGGAGGTTATCCAGTGGTAGAGTTCAAAATCTTCACAAAGAATGAGGGCGCCTGGTCGAATGCGGATGAGTTGCTCCTCTGCCTCGATACGGGGAGCTGGCGAACCGAAAGGCCGGTCGTGGACAGGAATAAATGCAATTATTGCGGACTTTGTGCCCTTTTCTGTCCCACCCAGTGCATGATGAACATGCAAGATCACTTTCTGCCCAATCTGGAGTACTGTAAAGGTTGTGGAACGTGCGCGAAGGAATGTCCCAAGAAGGTGATCCGCATGGTATCCGAAGGAGAGTTGCAAGATGAAGGCAAGGCATGAGGGAGAGATAAGGACGATAACCGGAAATGCCGCTGCAGCGTATGGAGCCATGCTTTGCCGACCGGACGTGGTGGCCTTATACCCCATAACGCCCCAAACCGAAGTCGTGGAGCAGTTGTCTCAATTTTCCTCAAGCGGCCTGTTGGATGCAGAGATGGTGGAAGTTGAAGGAGAGAACTCAGCCATGAACATCGTTTCTGCAGCCACCATGGCTGGAGGCCGTGTATTTACGGCCACCTCCTCTTGGGGATTGGCCTTCATGTATGATGCGCTTCTTCAAGCTTCCGGTCTGAGGGCTCCGGTTGTGATGGTTAATGTGAACCGCGAGATGCCTGGCATATTGGCCGTCTCCTCTGGGCAGCAGGACATGATCGCCACCAGAGATTCCGGTTGGATTCAGGTCATTGCCGAAGACTGCCAGGAGATTCTCGATCTGTTGATCATGGCCTATCGGCTGGCAGAGGACTTTGAAATACAGCTTCCGGTGATGGTCAATTACGACGGGTTTTACCTCTCATACCTGTCCGAGGGTGTGAACATTCCTGCCAGGGAAGACGTGGATGCGTTCCTGGCTCCGCTGAAAGATCAGCCTGAACGCCCCAAGCTGGTACCCGGGGGACCTTTGGCATGCGCCACCCATGGTATTGGGGAAGGTTTTGTAGAGCTCCGGTACAAGCACTCTGCTGCCATGGAAAGGGCTAAGCAGAAATTTGATGAGATCGACGGGCTTTTCGGAGAGTTCTTTGGGCGAAGTTATGGCGGGCAGATTGAATCGTATCGAATGGAGGATGCGGAGATCGCCCTGGTAACCTCGGGAAGTGCATCAGGAACAGTGAAAACGGTCATCGATTCTAAAAGGGATGAGGGGATAAAGGTAGGGCTGGTGAAGCT
>JASFEQ010000347.1:0-4932 GCA_050124735.1 Desulfobacteraceae bacterium
GGGGAAGGAAGAACCTCCTATCAAGTGGGGCAAAGCACTGCGGAGTGGGCCAAAACTGTGTATGACAATCCTGCGCTTATAGTGATGACCGCTGGACTTTTTACCAATGGCGACCAGATCGTTAATGGAATTACCGACACAATGGACCGTCAAGTGCCGTTGTTTGGCGGCCGCTCTGGTGACGACCTAAGATTGCAAGAAACATTTGTTTTTAGTGGGGCACAAGCCATCTCAAATGGTGTTGTGGCTCTGATCTTTGACCAGAGTATCATCGATTTGCAAGGTATTGCAGTCAGTGGATGGAAGGGAATAGGTACGCCAAAGACCATCACAAAAGCGGAAGGGAATATTGTATATGAGATCGATAATGAACCCGTCCTAGACGTGTATAATAAATATCTGAACATTGGTGATGATATTCAGCTCGCCCTTGAATATCCTCTGCTCTTGATACGCGATGATGGCACGTTTGTAATGAGGGTACCAGCGACCCTCAACGAGGACAAATCAATGGTTTATGGGGGAACCATGCCTGAAGGCTCAAAAGTGCGCTTTAGCATGCCACCTGGTTTTGAAGTTATTGATCACGCCATAGAACAAATGTCAGAGTTCCATCAACAAATCCCCGAGTCGGATGCAATCGTTTTATTTTCCTGCAAAGCACGTCATATGGCACTCGGTCCAATGGTTGAAGATGAAATTTCCGCCGTTCACAAGCTGTGGGAGGTTCCAATGGTTGGATTCTTTACTTACGGTGAAATAGGTCCTGTGCCACAAGGACGGTGCGATTTTCATAACCACACACTCGTCCCTGTCCTGATCAACGAAAAGTAGATTCTTAGTGGGCTCCCTGTATGAACGCTTATCCTGACAAGCTGAAAGATACTATCGAGCAGTTAAGTATTCCGAATGATGAAAAAAAGGTACTGCTGCAATTGCTCGGCAGAATTGAGAAAGAGCTCAAAACAATGAACTTCAAGGTGGAAAGGGCATTGAAAGACAAAAAAACCCTTTCAACATTGCTCTCTCGCACATCGGAAGATCTTGAAAAATCATCAGAGCTTATCAAGAAGATGTTTGGCCGCTACCTCTCGACGGAAGTAATGAATTCTCTCCTCGAGGATCCTTCGGCATTGGAATTGGGAGGGGAGAAACGGAAGGTCACTATTATGATGACCGACCTGAGAGGCTTTACAGCTCTCTCTGAGCGCCTCAAGCCCGAGCAAGTCGTTCAAATGCTCAACTCATACTTTGAAGTCATGGTGGAAGTAATCCTCCAATCCAATGGCACCATTAATGAGATCATTGGCGATGCGCTACTGGTTATTTTTGGTGCACCACAAGAAATGCCGGATCGAGCCCAACGCGCCATCGCCTGTGCGATAGAGATGCAGAACGCGATGGCAAAGGTAAATGAGAAGAACCGTGCACAGGGCCTGCCTGAGTTGGAGATGGGAATTGGCCTTAATGAAACCGAAGTGATCGTTGGCAATATCGGTTCAAGCAAAAGAAGCAAGTATGCTGTGGTCGGGAGCGGCGTAAACATGACTAGTCGGATCGAGTCATACACAGTTGGAGGACAGATTCTCATTTCCGAATCAGTTAGGCAAAAAGCCGGTGAGGTTCTCAGAATTGACCACAAACAAGAGGTGATGCCCAAAGGGGCTGAAGTGCCTATAACGATTTATGAGGTGGGTGGCATTGCGGGCCCATACAATCTCGCCATAGAGAGAGAGGAGCCAGCTAGGGTATCCCTGGTGAGGCGGATCCCGGTAGAATACAAGGTGCTAGGCGGAAAGCATGTGGGTAAGAAAGGTATGAAGGGCCGCATTGTCAAGCTTTCAAAGAAGAGCTGTGAGGTTGCCTTGACAGGACCTCTCGCATTATTAGCTAATATGAAGATGAACCTGGGAGATGTGGATGAGGAGTTAGCGGCCAGGGACTTCTATGGGAAAGTAATTGAGCAATCTGGAAAACAGGCAAATACCTACTTGGTTCGCTTTACTTCGGTTCCGCCTGAGGTAGATGCCTATTTCCAGTCTCACCGACAACATGCTGTGAAGCCATCGGCGAGCTGACCCGTTAGGCTTGGGACGACCTGAGAAAGCGACAACCACATTTCTCTTGTCAGAATGTCCATATATCGTGGCTGCAACAATTCAACCTATGTTGCACAATTCTGCGCTCCAGAACCCCCCAAAAAGGTGTGGACTCGTATTTACAATCAATACTCCAGCCATATCACACCCAACGGAAACCTGAAGGACCGCGCTGGGAATCCGATTTCTCGGTTCGTTGGTGAATCTTCTCTCTTTTGCATCCTTGATTTGACGCACTTCTAAAGCACACCAAGGAATTATTATTCGTCCTTGCTAGGTTGCCCTTGTGTCCTTCATTTAAAATATGTAACCTTCTAGAATTCTTGACAAAAAGCTTTTTTAAGTATATACTACCTATTCAATGCAAAGGTCCCGGTGCCTTTAGGCAATCTGCGGAAAGCGTACCGGTTATCAAACCCCCCTTCTTTCCAATATGTACGGATCGGGGGTTCAGCTTTTGGGTCACAGGTGCTTAAGGGAGTTGAGGATATGGCCCGAAAAATTGTAAAATACCGCATAGATGAGAAAAAATATTCTGACACCAGAGAAATATTCGATTCTCTTTTTGGAAAGGCATTAAGGATTCTTTTCAGAAAGGAAAACCTGGAAGAGGAAGCTGAAAAATATGAGAAGAAGAGTGGGAAAAAACGCAAGTTAGTCAAGAAGGATAAAGCACCCAAAGGGGATAAACCCGAGGTAGAAGTAGAATCTAGCGGCGCCGAAAGCCTGGAAAAGCTCAAACAAGATGAACCCAGAAGCGATGAACGGCCCCGCAAAGACACAGAGAAAACATACCAGTCTCCCATCAAATATGAAAAGGCAGAAAAAGCCAAGGTCAAACCCATTGTAGAGGCGAAAAAGAGCAGGAGGAGAAAAAGAATGTCAAAAAAGCAACCCAAAGTGGGATCGAGCAAACGGAGAACACTTTTGGCATTTGTTCTATTACTTGCATTGGCAGGTGCGTATTTTTATCACCAGAGCGGAGGTGATCTTGGTAAACTCACCGAGTCCTTTAAATCGATAAAAAAAGATGCCATCCCACTCTCAAAGGATATTGTCAAAAGCATAGCCTCCTTACCTTCCAAGATTAAAGGAATCATTCAGCCGGAAGAGGCAAAAAAAGTGGCCAAAAAGCCGGCAAAAAAACCAGCCCAAATTGCACGCAAACCCATGCCAAAAAATGAGATCTCTCCTCCGCCGAAAAAAGCAGTCCCCCAGAAAAACCTTCTCATTGTCAAAAGGCCCCCCACACCTGTTGCTAAAGAGACTCAAAGACTTGCTCCCAGGCAGTCTTACAGACGCGTTGTCAAGGAGACCCACAAGCCGGGTCCTAAACAGTCTTACAGACCCGCTGTGGAACAGTCTCATAAACCGGCTGCTGAAGTGTCTCGTCCCCCTGCCGTGAAAGAGCCCCCTAAGCTTGTCGCTCATACAAACAAGAAAAAGGTCCCGGCTAAGGCCAGCAGTCTACCGGCAAAGCCCCCTGTATCATACCCGTACTCCATCTACCTCGGATCATATGGCTCCCTTGAACGTGCTGAAAAAGCCGTGTCTATGTATGAAAAGAAGGGCCTTTCTCCTTATTGGGTGGAAGTGGATCTTGGGGATAAAGGAGTATGGTTCAGGATCTTTACCGGGCATTTCCCAAACAAAGAAGATGCTGAAGCCTATATAAATAAAAAGCAGATAGCAAATGCAAGTTCGAAACGCACGGCGTATGCTAACCTGATAGGTGTCTTCCATTCTCAAAACGAGCTCAATAGGAAAAAGGTCTCCCTTTCAAAGCTCGGATACAGTCCCTACGTCATCGCTGGGGTGAATGGCGAATCTCTGCTCTATGCAGGCGCCTTTTACCAGAAGGCACGGGCAGACAAACAGCATACGCGGTTGGCGTCCAAGGGAATCCGGAACCGCGTCGTAAGTCGATGAGTTTGACGTGACTCTTTTACCTTGACACAAACCCATTTCTTTCTATATTCCTCCCCCAACAAGCATACCGCTGAGGCTGGCGTAAAACGCCCATCTGCCATTCGACAAGCCGTTCGACAAGCTAACGGTCCTGAGCAGGGTCGAAGGACTCATGGCCCTGAGCAAAGTGGAAGGGCTGCGTTACCCTCATTCCTCGTCACTGCGGCGTACTTCTATGTACGCCTCGTTCCTCAGGATTTCGGAGGCCTTGCATTTGGACATTTTCCATCAGCCTCTCACAAGCCGGTTTTTCGGCGGTCTCGTTTTTGACTTTCAATGTTGGTCTGCATAACCGCTTGTCTGAGTTGAGTGTATAGGAATTTGCTTTTTTGAGTCGCGCCCAGAATTGTGGCGGGACGTTGTATAAAATCGTGAAGCGATTTTATAACCTGAAAGGAGAATAAGAGTTATGATTACGCCTGAGATGATGCGTGAAAAGGCGATGGATCTTTTTGCTAACGATATATATTGAGCGCAGGCCATTCTGGCCGTGGGCCTAGACATGATTGGGGAAGAAGAGGAGAGGGATGCGGCCATGAGGACCGTGGCAGGAGTGACTGGAGGATGCTATCGGGGAGATTTTTGCGGCGCCATAGCCGGCACTGCTATGGCCATAGGATGCCTTTTTGGCAGGGCCAGCCTGGATGAAATGGAAGATGCCCGCCTGGCCTCCACGATTCGAATGGTTTACGATCGCTTGAAAGAGAGAGCAGTGAAGAAATATGGCGATACGAGTTGTCAAACCATCTCCCATTGCAACTGGTATGATCCGGAAGATGTGAAGGCCCGCCGAGTAGACGGACGGCGGGATGAATGTACCCGTTTTGTGGGCGAATGCGCCCAAGTCCTGGGAAAAGTCTTACTT
>JASFEQ010000348.1:0-4928 GCA_050124735.1 Desulfobacteraceae bacterium
GGGAATTGCCGCCACCATAGTGATGCCTGAAGAGGTATCCATAAAAAAATTGATGGCTGTTAAGGAATATGGGATGGAGATCATCCTTCACGGAGCGAATTATGACGAGGCACACGCCCATGCCGCAGCGCTTTCACGTGAGACGGGAAAAATCTTGATTCCCGCCTTTGATGATCCCCATGTCATCGCGGGCCAGGGAACGATCGGGCTCGAGATCTCCAATCTATTGGAAAAAGAGACGGCCATTGTGGTGCCTGTGGGAGGGGGAGGACTCATCTCCGGAATCGCCCTCACGGCCAAGTCCCTCTGTCCAGATGTCCGTATCATCGGTGTCCAGGCAGACGGGTGTCCGTCTGCTATCCAATCTCTTAATGAAAACAGGCCCATAGCCGTGGAGGTGAGGCCCACACTTGCCGATGGAATCGCCATAAAGAAACCTGGGGACCTGACTTTTCCCATCTTGCAAAGATATGTGGATGAGATGGCGGGTGTGGGTGAAGAGGGGATTGCAGGGGCCATTATGAACCTTTTGGAGAAGATAAATATTGTTGTAGAAGGGGCAGGGGCCGCACCCCTTGCGGCCCTCATGGACAATAAGGTCTCGACCAAAGCGAAGCGTTATGTCTTGGTGATCAGCGGTGGCAATATCGAGACGAGTATGATTGACCGCATCCTCCAGAAAGGCTCAGTCAAGATGGGGAGACTCATTCGGATCCAGGTCAATCTTCTGGACGTTCCTGGTTCGCTTTGGAGTCTCCTGGGCATCATTGCCGAGGAGAAGGCCAACATCCTACATATCTTCCATGATCGTCTTGCCCTGGACAATCCCATAGAGGTCTCGCGTGTGAAACTAAACCTGGAGACGAGAGGGCACGAACATGCAAGGGATGTCCTGGATAGACTCAGAAAAGAAGGTTACGAGGTAAGACAGATACTCTGAATGCGATAGAAGTAAAGAACCCGGGCCCAGAGGACCAGGTCTTTGACTTCAAAACAAAGAGATTGCCACGTGGCCTTCGGCCTACCAGCCGCCATCGCCTCGCTGAAGGCGGGGCTCAGGCGAGGCGGGCGGGCTCTTCGCAATGATATTATAATACCGGTGATTTGCGCAGCCAAGTACTAGTATGTTTTGGAGATATTCAGAATGCTAGAGAATCTCTTTAAAAAGCTGACGGCGCTATTCGCGCCGTTCCATTTTGACTGTATTCAGGTGGAGGTTTCGTCCGTCTGCAACGCCGCTTGCCCCTACTGTGTGCAGGCTTGCTATAAGGACCAATGGAAAGGTGGCCTTATGGACATGCGAACCTTCGAGCGTTTGAAGCCTGGCTTTAGCATGGCAAACTTGGTCTTTCTGCAGGGTTGGGGTGAACCCCTCCTGCACCCCAAGCTCTGGCAGATGGTGCAAATGGTCAAATCTTCAGGGGTGAGGGTGGGTTTTACCACAAACGGCACCCGGCTTGATGGGGAAAACCTTTCCAAATTGCTGGATTCTGGTCTGGACATCATGGGTGTCAGTCTCGCGGGAATCGCCCCTGACACCCATGAGCACTTCAGAAAAGGGTGTGATTGGGGTCACTTGGGTGCGGCATTAAGAAAACTTAAAGAAATGAAGCACGGTCGTCGAGACAAAGGCCCAAGCGTACACATCGCCTTTATGTTGTTGCGATCCAACTGGCACGAACTGGCACAGCTTCCTTTCTTGGCTGCAGAATGGGGGGTTAGTCAGATCGTGGTGAGCCATCTGAATCTTATTGGTAGTGAGGTGATGCGGGAAGAATCCTTGCTGGCCCATCCAGAGCTCTTGCCTGAGGTGGCGGCCTCTTTAGAGAGGACAAAAGAGCAGGCAGCAGAAGAGGGCATTGAGCTCCATTACCATACACCAGAATTGGAGAAGCCCTGCCCGCTCTGTACCGAAAACGTACTCAAGACCTGCTTTGTTTCTTACCGAGGTGATGTGTCACCCTGTGTTATGACAAACCTAAGTGTGAAAGAAGGAGCAGCCATTATCAATTATTTCAAGGATCAGGCCTACTCCCAGGAGAACTATATCTTCGGCAACATCAATGAACGTTCTTTGCAAGAGATCTGGGACTCCCCAAAGGCTGGCAAGTTCCGGGCGGAATTTAAGAAACGCTTAGGAATAAAAGAACCGGGGATGCGCTATCTAGAAGCTCCCTGTCAGCATTGCTACAAGCTTTTGGAGCGATGAGAGATGGCATCACCATTCAGGCAATTGGGCGGAATTTCTCCCCTTAGACCTGCTAGAAGATTATCTGCGGCAAGCTGAGCCATTTTGGTCCTCGTCTCCAGCGTGGCGCTGCCCACATGCGGGAGAAGGGTGACATTATCCAGATCTGCAAGACCTGGGGCTAAATTCGGTTCGTCTTCGTACACATCCAGACCTGCCCCTGCTATCTTCCCATTTTTGAGGGCTTCCACAAGGGCCTTCTCATCCACCACGGGTCCTCGCGATGCATTAATCAGGTACGCACTGGGTTTCATCATTTCCAGTTCTTGGGGGCCAATCAAATGGTGTGTTTGATCCGTTAGGGGCACATGGAGTGAGACAAAATCTGCCTCAGTGAGGAGCCTTTTTAGGTCCACATATTGGACGCCCAGTCGTTTTTCCTCGGAAGCCTCCATAGGATGCCGATTGTGATACAGGACGCGCATCTCAAATCCCCTGGCTCTTCGCACCACGGCCTTTCCTATTCGGCCCAAACCGATAAGACCCAACGTTTTGCCGCTCACTTCCTTTCCCAGGAAATGCAAGGGGGCCCAAGACTTGAATTCCCCTTTCCTGTTTCTCTTGTCCCCTTCCACGACTCGCCTGGCCGCGGCCAGGATCAGCGCAAAGGTGATATCAGCGGTGGCATCGGTGAGCACCCCGGGTGTGTTGGAGACGGGAATGCCCCTAGCCGTGGCTGCCTTCAAATCAATATTATTGAAGCCTACGCCATAGTTGGCGATCATCCTTAGATGGGGTGCCTTGTCCAGCAGTTCTCCATTAATCTGGTCCGTAATCGTGCAGAGGAGACCATCCTTGTTTCCCACGCCCTGAAGGAGTGTTTTCCTCTCCATGGGTCGGTCCTCTTCATTAACTTCCACACGGTGCTGCTTCTTAATAGACCCTATGACCTCCCGTGGAAGGTTGCAGGTAACCAGCACTTTCATCATTTTTTCCCTAAGGTTACGGATACTTCACCACTAATAATTTTCTGCTCTTTTCCCTCTTTATCTTCTATGACTAGGGCACCGTTGCGGTCTATGCGGAGGGCCTTTCCAAGGATCTTCTCTCTAGGGGATACGATCTGCACATTCCGCCCAATGATCATGGAAGCCTCATTCCATGTCTGGTAAAAATCATCGATCTGTCCTGACAAAACCTCCCGGTAGTAAATCTCAAATATCCTCAAAATGGCAACTAACAATTCGTTTCTGGAGATCCTGGACCCCGTTTCTGCCAGAATGCTTGTGGCGAGATGGGAGACTTCTTCTGTCTGATGGAGGCTCCAGTTCACATTGAGACCAAGTCCTAGGACCACATAATCAATGTCTTCTTGACGCAATGAAAATTCTGTCAGAATCCCCCCCAATTTCTTGCCTGCCGCAAATATGTCATTAGGCCACTTGATCCTGGATGTCAGACCGGTTTTGCTTTTGATGGCCTCAATGGTGGCCAGGGCCAAGATCATCGTGGTCACGAAAACCTGATCCTTGTGGATATGGGGCCTCAATAAGAGGGAAAAGAGGAGATTCACATGGCCTGGGGAAACCCAGCGCCTTCCCATTCTCCCCCTGCCCGCGCTCTGCTCCTCAGCCAGGACAAGGGTTCCCTCCGGGGCCCCTTGGGCCGCCAGCTCTTTCGCCAATGTGTTTGTGGAATCTAGGGACCTATGGAATGCGATGTTCTGGGCAAACAGGGATGAGCCCAATTTATTGATGATCGTTTGGAGATCTAGGGAATCCATGTTTGTCATTTCTCAGTTGTCTTAATCCTCCTCCATCAGCCTGGCCACGCCCACGACCTTTTCTCCCTCTCCCAGGCCGATCAATTTCACACCCTGGGTATTCCTTCCAATGACAGAGATGTCTGCCACCCTCAGTCGGATGATCTTCCCATGTTCAGTAATAATCATGAGCTGGTCCTGGTCGGTGACTTGATAGGAATAGACGACGGGTCCATTTCTCTCTGATGTCTTTATGGTGAGTATTCCCTTGCCCCCCCTAGCCTGCCTCCGATATTCTTCTGTTCTGGTCCTTTTTCCAAACCCATTCTCTGTCACAGTCAGGATGGTGGCACCCTCCCCTGTGAGGGCCTCCATCCCCACCAGATAATCTTCCGGTTTCATCCTGATCCCGATGTTTCCTTCCGCCACCCTTCCCATGGCCCTCAAATCAGACTCCTTGAACCGAATCGATTTCCCCTGCCGTGTGGTCAGGAAGATGTCATGTTCCCCGCTTGTCACGCGCACGGTGATCAGTTCATCCTCATCCCGGATCCTCAGGGCAACAATCCCCGTTGCTCGGGGATGACTGTAGGCCGCCAGTTCTGTCTTTTTGACCAATCCCTTTTTCGTGGCCATAACCACGTATTTCCCTTCCTCGAAATCCCTTACGGAGAGGGTCGTGGCCACACGCTCCCCCCGCTTTAGATCAAGGAGGTTAACGATTGCCTTTCCCCGGGACATCCTTCCCGCTTCAGGGATCTCATGGACCTTCTTCCAGTAGACACGTCCCTTGTTGGTAAAGAAGAGAAAGGTGTCATGGGAAGATGCCACGAAGAGAGACTCAACAAAGTCTTCTGCCTTAGGTCTCACACCGGTCAGGCCCTTGCCGCCCCGTCGCTGTGCCCTGTAAAGACTGATTGGGTTCCTCTTGATATATCCTTGGTGGCTGAATGTGACCACCATATCTTCCTCTGCAAT
>JASFEQ010000349.1:0-4903 GCA_050124735.1 Desulfobacteraceae bacterium
CCTCCAAAGGATTTATGACAAAGAATCTCTTTACACCATATGTCCGGGCCAGTCTGGATAGATCGTGAAGATCAAAAGTTGTAATTGCCGAGGCAATTTTTTGACGATTCTTGTTGTAAACAGGGTAATGGATAAGCCCGATGTAAAGCCGCACAAAAAGCTCCGTTTCACTCCGCAATTGGAGTGATGGAGTACTGGAATACTGGAATATTGGGTTTAAAGGAACTTCTCATAATTAATACCAGTGCCTACTGCCTAACCTTCGATGCTTCGACCTTCCTCAGCATCGACCCTGAGCTACGTCGTGGGGTCGACAGGCTCAGGGCAAGCTCCTTACTGCTTACTTCCTACTCCTTCGTTTCTTTCTTTGTCTTGAGATCAGCCAGAATAGCCTTATCTTCCTCGCTCAATCTGGCCTTTTTGAGGAGATCCGGCCTCCTTTTTAGGGTCCTTCTCAAAGATTTCATTCTTCGCCACAGGCGGATCTTCTCATGATCTCCGGATAGAAGTATGGGGGGGACTTCCTTGCCTTGGAACGTCCTTGGCCTGGTATAGTGGGGATATTCCAGAAGCCCGTCCTCGAAGGAATCCTCGAGATTGGACCGTTCCCCCCCTAAGACCCCAGGAACTAGGCGGCTAACCGCGTCTATGATGACCAATGCTCCCAATTCCCCGCCGCTCAGGATGTAGTCCCCAATGGAGACTTCCATATCGATCTGATCGGACCTTACCCTCTCATCCACACCTTCATAACGGCAGCAGATAAGGACAAGCTGATCCGCCCGGGCCAGCTCCCAGGCCATGGACTGCTCAAAGGTCTGGCCCTGTGGCGTAAGCAGGACGACAAGAGACGATCCATCCACCCTGTCTATGGATTCCAATGCACGAACTATGGGGCCCGGTTTCATGATCATGCCGCTGCCCCCCCCGTAGGGACGATCATCGGTCACTTTGTGGGATCCACGGGCAAAGGACCGGATGTTTGTCAATCTCACATCCAGCAGTCCCTTTTCTACGGCACGTCCTAGAACACCAGCATGGAGGAAAGGGGAGAATAGGTCAGGGAATAGGGTGAGGATATCAAACCTCATTCAAATCCAGCAATCCCTCCACTTCTGAGATAATCATCCTATTATTGACAAGGTCAATCTCCTTGACCACGTCATGAATGGCAGGAATCAAGACCTCCGTTTTGCCCTCCTGAACTACATAAATATCATTACTCCCCGTGGGCAAGATATGCCTTATGGTGCCCACATATTCTCCCCCACTCAGGTAGACCTTAAGGCCTATTAGCTCGTGCCAGAAGTATTCCTCATCCCCTTCTCGGGGTAAGGAATCTCTCTTGGTCAGAATGGCCGCTCCTCGATATTTTTCAGCCTCTTCTAAGGTATTTAACCCCTCTAATTTCATCAATAGGATATTCTTATGAGGTCTTACGGACCCTACCGCATATTCTCGAATGTCTCCGGAGCTCGATCGTAGGAAAACCGTTCCCGCGCTTAGAAAGGACTCCTCAGATTGGGCGTAGGACTTGATTCTTAGGGCACCTTCTATCCCATGGGGGCGAACCACCTTCCCCATAAGGAGCAGATCTTCGGGAGAAACCTTGCTCAAGACTATTCGATGATCTCTAAGACCGATCTCTTGTTAATCTTCGTGGAAGCGGCACTGAGTATGGTTCTCATGGCCCGCGCTGTTCGTCCTTGCTTGCCAATGACTTTACCCAGATCTTCCTTGGCTACCTTCAGTTCTATAACAGATGTCTGCTCACCTTCTATTTCCGTTACAAATACCTCCTCCGGTTTGTCCACCAACGCCTTGGCTATGTAAGCAATCAAGTCCTTCATATCGATAACCTCCGTACTTGAATTCACCGCCACATCACCTCGATTTGGATTTGAAGGTACCTATAGTAACCCTTGCTTCTTCAGAATAGCCCTTGCCGATCCGGAAACTCTGGCCCCTTTTTTTAGCCAGTAATCCACCTTTTCCTTGTGAACCGTTATTTGAGCCGGATCTTTCATTGGGTCATAAGAGCCTAAAATCTCTAGAAATTTTCCATCTCGCGGCGCCTCAGAATTGGCCGCTACCAAGCGATAATAAGGTTTCTTCTTGGCCCCCATTCTCGTCAACCTAATTCTCACTGCCATTTGAATATATCACCCCCTCGTGCGTTAGAAAACGAAACTTCGGCGCTTCGCCTCAATTGGAATAACTGACAGTCACTGTAAGATAGATGGCATATTGGGAATTCCTTTACTGGCAAAACTCTCCATCATCTTCTTGGTCTGAACAAAATTCTTCAGAAGGCGATTCACATCCTGTGTTCTCGTCCCGCTTCCCCGGGCGATCCTTTTTCGCCTACTTCCGTTGATGATCTTGTAGTTACGCCTCTCCTCCTTGGTCATGGAGTTTATGATGGCCTCTATCTTGATCAATTCTTTCTCATCTGGTTTAAATTTTTTCAACTGTTTCAACTGCCCCATGCCAGGCAGCATACCGATAATCTGCTCCAGCGACCCGAGCTTTTTCATCTGCTTCAACTGTGCCTGGAAATCTTCCAGGTCAAATTCTCGTTTTTTGAGCTTCTTTTCTAGCTTTGCGGCCTCCTTCTGGTCAAACTCCTCTTGCGCCCTTTCAATCAGGGAGAGCATATCCCCCATCCCCAGGATCCTGGAGGCCATCCGATCTGGGAAGAAAGGCTCAAGGGCATCCAGCTTTTCCCCCACACCGATAAATTTAATCGGCTTCCCTGTAACCGCCTTAATGGATAGTGCGGCTCCGCCCCTGGCATCTCCCTCCATTTTGGTGAGTATGACCCCGCTGATGTCTAGGAGCTGGTTGAAATGTTGGGCCATGTTTACGGCATCCTGTCCCGTCATCGCATCCGCAACGAGGAGGATCTCTGTGGGGTCAATTCGTTCTTTTATTCTGGCCAGCTCCTCCATAAGCACATCATCAACATGAAGGCGCCCAGCCGTGTCTATAATCAGGACATCTGCCCCCGCTCCGCCAGCCTTTGACAGGGCATCAACGCAGATATCTTCAGGTTTCGAGTGGCTGTCTTCCTGGTAGAAAGGGACCCCAAGCTGGGAACCCAATTTCTTAAGTTGTTCACTGGCAGCCGGTCTGTAAATATCCGCCGGTACCAGATAGGGTTTTCTACCCCGCGTTCGAAGATGCTGGGCCAGTTTGCCCGCTGTCGTTGTCTTACCAGACCCTTGAAGACCTACTAACATCAGCGTGAAAGGGCCCTTACCTGTAAGAATAAGTCCCTGCCTGGTCTCGCCCATCAAATGGGTGAGCTCTTCGCTGACGATCTTGATCACCTGCTGACCGGGCGTCAGACTCTCGAGGACTTCCACACCCACGGCGCGCTGGCGGATGTCTTCAATCAGTTTTTTGACGATCTTGTAATTTACATCTGCCTCAAGCAGAGCGAGGCGGACCTCCTTGAGGGCCTCAGCGATATTCTCTTCCGTTAATCTGCCACGCCCCCTTAGATTCTTGAGGGCCCTATTTAGTTTTTCCGTTAAGGTTTCAAACATAAAATAGATCGTGGAAAATGCTTTGTCGCAAACTTTTAGATTAAATACATTATGAATTTACTGTCAAGCAAAAAGAGTCGACACAAAATACCTGTATGATTTCAACGACTTCTTCCCAAGCAGCGTGCGCTCTTTGAGTACGCGGGGAAGCGATCCCTCCTTTGAGGGACCAATGAAAATTTTCATGAAGTGTAGCACATTTTAATATACTTTCCATCAAGATTTTTAACTTTATTTCCCCATCGCTTCACTTCCCCGCATCGCCCCCTCATATCTTTCTTGAGGGCGCTGCAGCAGCCAATCCCGTTGATTTTAAGGTTGCCATAACCATGCATAATATCTAATATCAAGTCATAAAATTGCTTCCATCCTCCGTAGCAGAGCTACTGCGGAGGACGGGTCGCAATTTTATACAACGTCCCGCCGCCATTGTGGGCGGGACTTAAAATTGGTGAGTCGGTGAATAGAGCGTTCAATCATGATGAGGGCCTCATAAGGCCCATGAAAGGAAAAACCGACCCTGATCTGGGGCCCGACGTTATCATGGCGATGATCTCATCGGACCTTGATTTGCTTGCTAAGACAAGCCAGGCGCAAAAAGTAGAGCACTCCCATATGGCTCTCTATGACGTGTACCGGATAGAAGATGGATTAGAGGGCTCTTTTTCCCTTTCAGGGCCTTTTCTTGGGGCTCCCCAGGCCGTTATGGGAATGGAGAAGTTGATTGCCCTTGGCGTCCAAAGGATCTGGGTCTTGGGGTGGTGCGGGTCCTTGCAACCCGATCTACGCATTGGGGACCTGGTCTTGCCCACCACCGCCATCTCAGAGGAGGGGACCTCCCAGCACTATCCGGTGGCGGAGAAGATACCGAGGGCGGACGAGGCACTCTGTCAGATGCTTGATGACGCCTTGAAAAAGAAGGAGCAATCTTTTGTGAGAGGGACCGTGTGGACTACCGATGCCCCCTATCGTGAGACGCCTGCGAAAGTTAAGACATATCAGGAGAAGGGGATCTTGGCCGTGGAGATGGAGATGTCCGCACTTATGACGCTGGCCATGTATCGTGCTGTGAGACTATCCGGACTGCTTGTGGTTTCTGACGAACTCTTTGACCTCAAGTGGCATTCCGGTTTCAAGAGCCCCAAATTGAGAAAGACTTCCAGGGTGGCTGTGAAAGTTCTACTGGATTTGGTTAAATCGTTTTAACCACTCAACAACTCAACCACTCAACGACTTAACCGACTGTAAAGAAGATGGAAGAAATCATCAAAGAGCTTGATGACCTCAGAGAGAAGATCAGGTACCACAACCAACGGTACCACGTGCTGGACGATCCTGAAATCTCAGATGCC
>JASFEQ010000350.1:0-4839 GCA_050124735.1 Desulfobacteraceae bacterium
GGGGCAGGTGGTGGCGGGAGCCATCGCAGCCACAGCGATCCTGCGGTTGGGGGCTGATGGCGTCATGCCGGGCACCATCCTGGTCATCGCTTTTCTGGGGGGTATGCTGGGCGGAGGCCTCTGGGCTACTCTGGTGGGATTTCTCAAGGTAAAAGGGGGTGTGAACGAAATCTTCGGGGGTCTGGGACTCAACTTTGTGGCTCAAGGCATCACGCTATGGCTAATCTTCGGGCCATGGAAGCGGCCTGGGGTCGCTTCCATGAGCGGTACTGAGCTGTTCCCGCCCTCCCTCTGGCTACCCAGCCTCCAGACCCTGAGGCTCTCGCCAATAGGTCTTGCCCTGACATGCGCGGTCCTCATGGCGGCGGCCTGGCTCATGAGCCGAACAAGACTCGGTCTCGCCCTCAAGGGGATTGGTAACAATCCCAGAGCGGCCTATCTTCACGGTCTCAAGCCGAACCGTTACATCATCATGGCAATGGGTCTCGCAGGGGGGTGCGCTGGATTGGCTGGCACCTTCCAGGTGGTCGGTGTGTATCATCGGCTCATCCCGGCCATATCCAGCAACTACGGATACCTGGCTCTCCTTGTGGTCATGCTGGCCAACTATCGGATCTGGGCGGCCCCTGCAATCGCCTTCTTTTTTGTCTGCCTCAACGTGGGAAGCATCCAGCTCCCCATGATGCTGCAACTGGACTCCTCACTGAGTGGAATCATTCAGGGCAGCCTGGTCCTGGGGGCCCTCCTTTTGTATGGATGGCGACGAAGAAAACCAACATGAGCTTCTTAAGACATGAGTGAATTGAATCTTCCCATTTTATTGGGTTCCGTTGTGGCAGGAGCCGCCCCCATTGTTCTGGCCGCAGCGGGCGAAAACATCACCGAAAAATCTGGGGTGATCAATCTCTCCCTGGACGGTTCCATCCTTCTGAGCGCCATGGTTGCCTTTCTGGTCGCCTACGAGACCCAAAGCCTGGCACTCGGTTTTGCAGGGGGTGCGGCGGCAGGGGGATTTGTGGCCGCACTGGTGGGTATCTTCAGCATCTATCTGAAGCAGTCACAGGTGGCCGTGGGGTTTGTGCTAACACTCACTGCGCGGGACTTGGCCTATTTCTTCGGTAACCCCTATGCACGACTCTATGGCCCTCAAGTGAGTCCGTGGCCTATTCCTGTGCTTCACAAGCTTCCCCTTCTGGGGCCCATCTTCTTTCACCAAGCTGGCATCATCTATTTGAGCATGTTCATGATTGTCTTCTGGTGGTGGTACATTTATAAAACCCCTGCGGGCCTGCGCCTGCGCGCCGTGGGTGAGGCGCCTGAAGCCGCCTATGCCAAGGGAACCAACAGTCAAGTGGTGCAGATGGGTTACACCGTTTTGGGGGGGCTCTTGGTGGGATTGGCAGGGGCCACCTTTTCCCTGTGTACCAAGCCGGGGTGGGGCCATCCCCAGGGGGCGGAGGGCACGGGGTGGATTGCCCTGGCCATTGTTATTTTCGGCGGGTGGCATCCTGTAAGGGTCGCCTTCGGGGCCTACCTCTTCTCCTTTCTTCAGGTGATGGGTATCCAATTCCAGGGACTGTGGCCTTCCGTGCCGGCACAGGTCTTTCAGGTGGCCCCGTTCCCTCTGATGATTTTCACCCTGGTCCTCATGTATGCGGCCCAACAGGGGTCCGGGGAGGCGGGCGGCCGGCCTTCTTGGCTGAGCAGCATCGCTGCCAAGTTAAGTGGTTCAGCCCCAGCAGCCCTCGGGAGACCCTTTCACCCGGAGTAATTGGAGATGTTTCCTTTTCTCCCTCCGGCTTCTGGCTCGACTCCGTCCCGTAGGGACTACGCCCCGGCGGGTAAAGGCCGTAGGCGCCACTTGCCGGAGGCAAGGCCATATCTAAATGATCAGCGCGGGTGAAGACTGAAAGCTCTAAGGAGTGACTCAAAAGATGGTCGATAAATCAAGCTATGATGCGATTATTATTGGATGCGGCATTGCCGGCGCTTCACTCGCCTACTTTCTTGCTGCGCGGGGTATGACAGACATTCTGATCCTGGAACGGGAGGAGCAGCCGGGCTATCATGCCACCGGACGTTCGGCTGCCGTCTTGGTGGAGTTCGATCTTGTGCCCTCGGTCCAGCAGTTGAAGATACTGGGCGCCCAATTTCTACGAAACCCGCCAGAGGGGTTTTCAGAGAACCCTTTGCTTCGGCCGTCAGGAATCCTCGTTATGGTAAAGGGGCCGCTGTGGGAATGGGCCCAGCAGATGGTACCGGGTCTAAGGGAAGAAGGGGTCATGTTGGATCTGTTATCACAGGAAGAGGCCTTCTCCATCGTGCCGGTCGTATCTCCCGTCAACTTTGATGGGGCTCTGCTTTTCCCTGAAGACGGACATATAGATGTACATGAGCTCCTATGGAGTTATTTGCGAAATGCGAGACGCCGGGGGGCGGCGCTTCACTGCGGAGAGGAGGTGAAGGGATTGAAGGTAGGGCAGGGTAGGTGTGAAGGCGTCATCACCAGCGCCGGAGAGTACCACTCTACCTGGGTCATCGACGCGGCTGGCGCATGGGCCGGGAAGATCAGGGAATGTGCAGGTCCATACTCAGTTCGGCTCACACCCTATCGCCGCACCATCATCACCTTTGCGGCTCCCGAAGGGATGGAGGTGAAAGCGTGGCCCCTTGCCACTGACCTGAGCCATGAACTCTATTTCTCTCCTGAATCGGGGGGACTGCTGGCCAGTCCTATGGATGAGGAGCCCATGGAGCCCTGCGACGCCCGGCCTGATGATCTGGTGGTTGCGGAGACAATCGAGCGCCTGAAGCGACTTACGCCTCGGCTGGTGCCCAAGAGCATCATCCGCAAATGGGCGGGGTTAAGGACATTTGCGGCCGACCAGGCTATGGTCATCGGTGAGGATCCAGCGTTGAAGGGGTTTTTCTGGCTGTCAGGGCAGGGCGGGGCTGGCATAGAGACGAGCGCCGCAGTGGGTCAAATTGCATCTGATCTGATATTAGAGGGCCGGACGGCGCTCATGGATGTGAAAACCATCTCTCCAGGAAGATTCAGTAAATGAGTCATTTCTGACACCCTCCTAAGGAACTGCTTCCCTGCATTCTGAGCCCATGCCCCTTTTCTCAAGGAGATATCTATTAAGGCCGGGGGGTGTGTGGCTGAAAATTCTAGGTTTAACAAATCTGTGGGAGATTCCCATGGGCTCTAAGGCGCAAACCCCGAATTCTCAGCCACAGCCAAGTCCGGTGGAATTTTTTTTTGAGATATCCCCTTTCGAAAAGGCTCATGGCCTCAATTTGAACATTAGAGAACTGGTAGGGTAATCTTAAGCTCTCGTTTTTCTTGACTTTCAGACAACATTGAATACTATGTAAACCTGTTGCAACCCTTTTTCAACCCATTCTTGCTATTCCCGGTAAGGCCCAGAGAAACGTGTGATGTCCCCTTGTACTGGCAATCATGAGAAACATGGCCCACCATACAGCATACTGCTTGTGTTGCTCCTTCTCCTCTCCGCCAATGCCTGCACAGTCAAACATGCCAATGTGACACCTGGCCTGATTCCCAAAGGAAAGATGATCACCATTCAGGATGAGCAGTATGGCGAAAGCTTGTTCGCAGACTTGAAGAAGAAAAACGAACTTTGCACCGATGACCCCCGATATGATCAACTGGTGACGGCCTGCAACCACCTCGCCCAGGTTGCAGAGGCGGACCAGAACCCATGGAAGCTCTATCTCTTCCGCAATCCAGACGTTATCGATGTCCGCGCGGTGCATGGCAACTATATTTTTGTTTGGTCGGGTTTACTGGATGTGGCCCAAAGCGAGGATGAAATCGCGTCCATGCTGGCCTATGAAATGGCACATGCTCTAACCCGTCATACAGACCCTGTGAAGTTTACGCTCTGGTCGGAGGTCTTTTTTGAGACCGCATCGCTTGCCACCAGTATGGCTGTCCTATACGCCAGCCAAGGGACGGTAGCCATCACGGGATCGGGTTGGATGAAATGGCTCTATATGAAGGCCGCAGACCTCATGCCCCTTGAACGCGAATACAGCAAGGAAGAGGAACGGGAGGCGGCTGAGGTGGCCTATAGGATCCTTGTTCGATCCAAATACGCTCCAGACGCTATGGTCAGGTTCTGGAAACGCGTTAAAGAGAATGAAGCCCTGCTGGGTAAGGTTAAGCGGATCAACCGCGACCTTTCCCTGGAGCAAAGAGTGGCGCTCCTGGAAGAACTCCTGCCAGAATACTCGGGAGGAGGAAAGCTGAAAAATAATGCCCAGCAAGCAGAGTCGGTCCAGACAATGCTGCAAGCGAACGCAGGAAAGGACCCACGCTCGCCCCGTGAAAATGGGATCAACCATTTACTTCTAACAAACGGATCTCATGATCTGGACGAGGAACCGGGGAGGGAAGCATTGGCTATCCCTTGAGGATTCACCTTCCCAGAAGTGCTTTAAATGTTTGACTTTTTAGTAATTCTCTCCTATCATTATTCACAATCTCTTCTTCATCTTATCCCCCTGGGAATGCCTACAAGATGCCCCTGCCTTCCAAGATGTTTGCACCGAGTGGAAAATAAAAAAGGAAAGGGATTAAAGATTGTGACGATGCAGTGTTCAGAATGTGGCCACGAGGTGCCGGCCGGAAAAGACAGATGCTTGTATTGCGGGGCACAGCAGGAAGGGGTTGTTAAGGCTGACGAGGGCGCGGAAGCAGACGTGAAACCTGAAGACGCCGCCAGCGCATCCATGGATGATGTCCCGTGGCAGTTCGCCCTGGAGAAGACCAAGCGCAGAAAACCCCTGGGTATAGCCACCCAGATCATT
>JASFEQ010000351.1:0-4822 GCA_050124735.1 Desulfobacteraceae bacterium
ACTGGGATAAATATAAGAAAGCCCAAATCCGCTGTCTGATTCAAGTTTCATTACCAAAAGCAACGGGTTTTCGAGGATTCCTGATCACCAGCAAGGTATTACCTGCTAGTTGAGCCCGGCGAAATCCCGCCAAAAGCGGGGGCGCCGAGGAGCGACGACTGAGGCCTATGAAGCAATACGCCGCAAGCCTCCCCCCGCGAAGGCGGGGGGAGGAGCGATCGAAGGCAACGCCGCTCCTTAGATCCCGTCTCGGCGGGGAGATGATGCCTTGATGGTGGATCAGGGGGAAGCAGGCTTCGTTGACAACTCTCTGGGGATTTTATATCTTTCAGAATATCAGAAACATATTTCAACCTGACACCTTTGACAGCAATTGAAATCGACCCCCTTCCCGCCCGCCATTCCATCCCGGAGGACGGGCGCTCTCGCTCAGGCCCGCCCTCCAGCCGAGCAGGCGAGGCGGACGGGCGGGGCAGGCGAGGTCGGGGTGGTGGTATTTCTGATGGGGCTTATCTTCAATATCCAAACTGCCAGGCTCTATGAATCCTGGTGCCGTTCGCCCCAAGGCAGGGCGATGGAGCGATCCGCGGAGAAACTGACCCTCCCTCTTCTTAACCCTCAGCCCGGTGAGAGGGTCCTGGATATTGGCTGTGGGGCAGGAAATCATCTCCTCTTTTTCAGCAAACAGGGCCTGGATATCACGGGAATAGACGCCTCACCCTATATGATCAGCATGGCCAGAGAGCGCCTCGGGAGTCGATGTGCCCTAAAAAGGGGCATGGCAGAAGATCTCCCCTATGATGACAACGAATTCGATCTGGCCGTCCTCATCAATACGCTTGAGTTTTTGGATGACCCCCTACAGGCCCTAAGGGAGGCGGGTAGGGTGGCCAACAGACGGGTCTTCATAGGCGTGATGAATAGTCTCTCTTGGAACTGTCTTCGCGCTAAACTGCAGGCCCTATTTCGTGACTCTCTCTTTGATCATGTCAGATTTTATAACCTGTGGGAACTGAAGACCTATGTCCAGATGGCCTATGGCCGTGTCCCCGTAGAATGGAGCTGCACACAAGCTTGGCCATCTTCTTTGGGAAGAATTGGGCTCCCCAAAACTGATCTCTGGGCCCTGAGGCATTGTCCTTTTGGGTCATTCTTAGGGTTCTCAGCAAAAATCCGATATTGGGTGAGGGCAGACAAAATTCCTTTGAAAATCAGAATGAAAAAGGCGAGAGAATCCGTTGCGAGCGGGCTAACCATGAAGAATGTTAACTGCGCGAAGGAAACATATGGAGAAGAAAGAGGCCTATCTGTATGAGAAAAAAGAGAATAACAGAGTACGCTGTTTTCTCTGTAACCACAGGTGCCTCATAAAAGAGGGGGCCATAGGGATATGCGGCGTTCGTGAAAACCAAAATGGAACTCTAATGAGCCTGGTTTATGGGAAGCTCATAGCCACACACGTGGATCCCATTGAAAAAAAACCCCTCTTTCACTTCCTTCCGGGCACGCGTTCCTACTCCATAGCCACTGTGGGGTGCAATTTCAAATGCCTTTTTTGCCAGAATGCGGACATATCCCAAATGCCTGCGGACCAGAAGCAGATCTGGGGGGAGGACATGACTCCCCGAATGATTGTGGAGGATGCCTTAGCCAACCGTTCGGCGACCATTTCCTACACCTATACAGAGCCCACCATCTTCTATGAATTGGCAGCGGACACGGCCCGATCGGCCGTCTCTAAAGGGATAAGAAACATCTTTGTGACGAACGGATACATGACAGAAGAATGCCTGAAGGACATATATCCCGATCTTCACGGGGCAAACGTGGATCTCAAGGCGTATACGGACAGGTTCTACAAGGAGCAGTGTGGGGCCAAACTTGAGCCTGTCCTCACCTCGATCGAGACCATGAAAAAGATGGGCGTCTGGCTGGAGGTGACCACCCTGCTGATTCCTGGGCTCAACGACTCTAGGGAGGAACTGAAAAACTTGGCGAAATTCCTTGCAGAACTTGACCCCAACATACCGTGGCACATCAGCCGGTTTCATCCCACCTACCGTCTTACAGATGTTCATCCCACGCCTGCGCAAAGCATCCACTTGGCCAAGGAAATCGGATATGAAATGGGCCTGAAATATGTCTATACAGGAAATCTGCCTGGCGACAAAGGTGAAAAGACCTTTTGCCATGGGTGCGGAGAGCTTCTGATTGATCGGACTGGTTTTTTTGTGGGGAAAAACAGGATAGACGGTAATCAGTGTCCCAAATGTGATGCGGAAATCCCAGGGGTGTGGGAGTAGACCGGCTTGATTTTGTCCCCTTACTCTGCTACCTTGAGACGCTAAGGAGGGCTTTATTGGGTTCTTCTTAAACCAGAGACCCCCGCTGTGCATACGAGAAATTGCCTTCTTCCACTCAGCGGGGGTTTTTCAGGAGAGATATCATGAAGCAGGAAGAAGAACTTGTCCTTAAAGTGACGAAAGAGATCGTTGTGAAATTCATCGAAATGGGCCGGCTGTCCATCAACTCCTTTGATGACGTTTTCAAGCAAATCCACAAAACGGTCCGTGACGCTCTCAGAGAGCCCTCTAAGAAAGGGGGAAGTAAAGAATAGAGGCCTGGAGGTCAGCGAAGAGATACTGGATACTCGATGCTTGATGCTGGATAGATTTTAAAATCATATTTTTTCCTTTCATCCAGTATCCCCGCCTGCCTCGCCTGCGCGAGAGCACCCGTCCTACGCGGCAGCCTGTCGGAGCGAAGTGGAGATCCCGTTTGCGGGGCTACGGAGGGTGGAATGGCGGACAGGCAGAGACCAGTATCTAGCATCACTTGTTATGTGATGATGAACATGGGATTGTCCGAGACCTTGACAGAAATGTTAAGATCTTAGTTTTTGAAAATAGCTAGTATTGGACCTCTATTAAGAACAGTCCCTGAGGGGGGGCCTTTACTCCAGCCTTGCGTCTATCCCTTGACTGGAAGATTTCCCAAAACTGATCAAATCCCATCTTTCGCTGACCCGCCGCCACAACGGAGCCCACGATGTTTCGCACCATATGCCTTAAGAAGCCGTCCGCCTCAAAGACAAAGCGCAGCAAACCCTGATCAGGACCATGCAGCTCTGCGCACATCATTTCTCTGACCGGGTTTCTGTTTCCACTCCCTGAGGACCGAAAAGAAGAGAAGTCGTACTTGCCACACAGGGAAGAGACGCACTTGTGCATCGATTCAATGTCCAGGCCCCTTTCAAGGTGCCAAACATAAGAACGAAGAAAGACGTCCGGTTCTTTGCGGTTTAATATCCTGTATTCGTACGTCTTGCTTTTAGCACTGTACATGGCGTGAAAATCAAGCGGGACATATTCAGCCTGTTTGATCAGGATATCGTCGGGGAGGAGTCCATTGAGTCCGCGCTGTAGTGAGCTTGGTTCGATTTTGGTCTCGGAAATGAAATTGCAGACCTGGTTGAGGGCATGCACACCAGCATCCGTCCTTCCTGATGCAATCAACCTGACAGGCTCACCGGTCATCATTTGAAGCTTTTCTTCCATAATGCCTTGGATAGTAGGCCCCTCTAATTGTCTCTGCCATCCATGATACCGGCTTCCATCATATTCCAGTACGAGTCTTATATTTTTTTTATCATCCATTGTCCTGCCCCATACCCTGTTTTACTGGCTGGCTAACGCCCCCCTATCCCGGATTTTGACTCCATTGAAGTCCTAATAGAAAAAAAGGGGAAGCCAAAATTGATGGCTTCCCCGTGTCTTAAACATAAGAATGTAAATGCAGGGACCTAAAAGTGGATATCAAAAGATTTAGCGTTTTGAATACTGGAAGCGTTTGCGAGCGCCCGGCTGGCCATATTTCTTTCGCTCCTTCATCCTGGGATCCCTAGTCAATAACTCCGCCTTTTTGAGAGAGAGCCGGAAGTCAGGATTCATGTCCACCAGGGCGCGGCTAATACCGTGCCTTATGGCTCCAGCCTGCCCCGAAACACCACCTCCCCGGACATTAGCAGAGATGTCATATTTACCCAAGGTGTCGGTCAGTTCGAGAGGCTGGAGGATGCGCACCTTGTCCGATTCCCTTTTTATATAATCATCAAAGGGTCTCTTGTTGATGGTTATCTCTCCCTTGCCAGGTTTCATCCAAATTCGGGCGACAGCCTTTTTTCTCTTTCCTACAGCGTGATATAGCTCTTCAGCCATTTAAATCTCCAGCTTTTCAGGTTCTTGTGCCTGATGCGGATGATCAGGTCCTGTATAGATTTTAAGCTTTTTTAGCTGACGGCGTCCTAAACTGTTTTTGGGCAGCATGCCTTTGACAGCAATGCGCAATAGCTCTTCAGGTTTTTTCTCCAGAAGCCGCCTGGCAGGAGTCTTCTTCAAACCCCCCATATAGCCACTGTGACGATAGTAGTATTTTTGATCCAGCTTCGAGCCTTTCAGGGCGATCTTTTCCGCATTGATCACTACGATAAAGTCACCTGTGTCTGCATGGGGCGTGAATATGGGCCTATGTTTACCCCTTAGACGGACGGCTATCTGGGTGGCCAGCCTTCCCAGGATCCTGTTCTCTGCATCCACCAGATACCACTTTTTCTCGATTTCTTGTTCTTTGGCAACAAACGTCTTCATCTCAAAATCCTATTCTCTGCAAAAACAATCTATTTAAGCAAAATTCCCAGTCATGTCAAGCTATTTTTGAACTGATACCCATTGACAAAGGGAAAAGTCCTTGATAGAAAGCTCTTTGTTCAAGTGCGCCCGTAGCTCAGCTGGATAGAGCGCCGGGCTTCGAACCCGTAGGTCGC
>JASFEQ010000352.1:0-4807 GCA_050124735.1 Desulfobacteraceae bacterium
GATTCTTCTCTTTCTCTCTTCCACATATCCACTTGGGTTCACTGGCGACCATTTTCGGGGATTGGGAAGAACGGCTGCCAACAGCGCCGCTTGTGAGGCCGTGACGCGGGATGAAGACCTGCGGAAGTATTTCCTTGACGCGGCCTCAGCCCCCATAATTCCCTCACCCCAGTCCACCGTATTAATGTATATCTCAAGGATTCTCTCTTTGCTCCAAAACAATTCGATAAGGAGGGTGTAATAGGCCTCAGCCGTCTTTCTCCACCAACTTCTGCCACGCCACAAAAAGACGGTCCTGGCCGCCTGCATGCTGATGGTACTCGCCCCCCTCGTTCCCCTTTCTGTGAGGATATCCCAAAAGGCCTTATTCATCTCGATGAAATCGAATCCGTGGTGGGACAAAAATCTTTGGTCCTCGCCTGCCAGGACTGCCTTCCTAAGATGTGGAGAGATTTTTTTCAGCTGGCGCCAGTCATAGAGGGACCTCTCATCATGGCCCATGGCGAGCCTGTTTCCGAACCAGGTCCACGCCGTCCTAGCCGTAAAGGGTGGATTGAAAAATCTTAGAAGGAGAACCTGAGATATTGTCAAGATAATAAGGAGAAAGAGAAATTTCAGGAAAAGTCTACAAGCCCTCCTTATCTTCTCCCTGATGGGCTTTTGCTTTTTACGCCGAGACAATTTACATCACTCTTCCTTATCCGGGGTCCCCAATTCCTGTTCCATCTTTTCTACATGTTGAATGAATTCTTGGTTTGCCTGTCTCAGTAGACTTTCTGCGTCCAGTCCCCAATCGCCCGCCAGACTAGCCAAGCCAAACAGGATCTCTCCCATTTGTTGCCCCATCCGTTCCTTGTCCGAAGCGGATACCGCTTTCTCGAGTTCTTTAAAATTTTTTTCCACCTTGACCCACTCCACTTCCGCATCTGACCCTTGCAAAGACGCCCTTGACGCCCTCTCGCTCAATCTATGGGCCCTTAGAAGTGCTGGCAAATCAATGGGAACACCTCGAAGCTGTGCTGACAAGCTCTCTGGTTCTTCTTTTTCCATCTTCTTTAGCTTTTGCCAATTATCCGCCACCTCTTCCGCGCTCCCAACTTTCACTTCCCCAAAGACGTGGGGATGCCGATATCTCATCTTTTCCGCGATCTGCTCCACGACTTCTACCAAGTCAAATTCCTCCCTCTCCTCAGCCAGACTGACAAGAAAGATAATCTGGAAGAGGAGGTCGCCCAATTCCTGACACACATCCGCGGGCTCTCCCCTTTCGATGGCATCAAGAACCTCATAGGCCTCTTCAAGCAAATACATCTTGATGGTGGCATCTGTCTGAAGGATATCCCACGGACAGCCATCAGTACCGCGTAGTCTAGATACCAGATCACGTAAGGCTAACAGGGCCTTGGACAGTTTATGCGCATCCATTTTTATTTGGCCAAGTCCTCTATTTTCTCTGACACGACTTCGCCCACTTCCTCTGTCTTCTCCTCAATCTTTTTCTTCAGGTTTTGGTAGTGACTTGGGGAAACAAGGCGAATCATGGATTGGTAGGAATCTATGATCAATTTGGACAGCTTCGACTCAGCAATTAGAGGTGTCTTACCAGGAAGGAAAAAGGTGAGCATGACCAGGACAAGGTAGATGAGGATCACCCCTTTTACCGTAGCAAGCCCCGCACCAAGGCTTCTGTCTGCCCATCCGAAAAAGGTCTTTTGAAAGAAAAGCTTAAGCACCCACCCGAAAAAATTGCATACAAAGAGAACAGCCACGAAGACGATAGCAAAGCTGATCAACGGGAGAGACTGGCTTGAAGGGAGATACGCCCTTAGATGATCCGTCACCTGAGGCTGAAGAACACTGCCCAGCCAGATGCCCGCAATGACACCCACAAGGGAGGCCATTTCCCTGATAAACCCACGGAGCATGCCCTTTAAGATGAAAAAACCCATCGTGGCAATGATAATGATATCAAGCAGGTTCATAAGGCATTTTTAACAAAGGTCTAAAGGGTCCGTCAAGACGAATATGGGGCACGAGATGGGAAGAGAAGGCGTTCACGATCAGGATTTATGGATTGTCGTGCGCCCCTGACCATGTTAAAAAGGTCAAGATCCCATGTGACAAAATCATTTTGAAGATTCGGCAACACTTTCCCCGTTTAAAAAGCCTCTGGGCTAAGCGGCATTCTCTGGAGCGGCCAAAAAATTTGCACATTGCCCTTAAGGATGGCGCACAAATTGAGGAAGCTCTGAAGCCTTGTTCTGTCATCACTGAACTTGGAATGGTCTTAGTTTGGACGGCCTGTATGCGCAGGCGTCAGTGCAAGGGAAACCCCGGAAGAAACCACGCACAGAAGGCCTGGTTTTTGGCCGCTCCAAAGAACCCCGCTCAGCCCAGCAAGAGTTCTTACACGGCTTTTTGAAGGGGTAAAATGTTACAAAAAATGTGATAGGAGGAGCAAATGAAAGAGAATGGAAAAGGCATGGTCTTGGCATCTTTTGTGGCGGACTCCCTCGCCTTGGGTGTCCACTGGATTTATGATACGGCGTGGATAGAAAAGGAGTTTGGAAGAGTGGACACATTCCTTAAGCCAGGATCTGACTCTTATCATCCCACAAAGGATAGAGGCGAATTCACCCATTATGGCGATCAAACCTTTGTGCTCCTAGAATCCCTCGCTGCAAAAAGAGGATTCGACCTTGATGACTTTGCAACGCGATGGCGCAGACTCTTTGAACGCTATGATGGATATTACGATCAAGCCACAAAAGCGACACTTCAGAACTTTTCCCTCGACAAAACGCCAGTGGATGCAGGCTCACCATCCAATGACCTTTCAGGGGCATCCAGGGTAGCGCCACTCGTCTTCTGTTATCAAGATGACCTGGACACTCTCGTGGAGGCAGCAAGGGATCAGACCAGAATGACCCACAACAATCCCGATGTTATAGATGGCGCAGAATTTTTTGCAAGGGTCTCATGGTTGGTCTTGCGTGGAACACCACCCATCCCTGCCGTAGAAGAAGTATCCAATGAGAGATTTGATAAATCTTCCCTGTGGCATTGGGTAAGAGATGGGATCGAATCCAAGGACGTGGAGAGCGTTTCAGCAATTGCCCGTTTTGGCCAGAGTTGTCACGTGGATGACGCATTTGCGGGCGTGGTTCACCTTATAGCCAAATATGAGAACAACCTGGAAGAGGCCCTCGTTCAAGCGGTCATGGCCGGAGGGGATAGTGCAGGGAGGGGAATGGTTGTTGGAATGGTCCTTGGGGCCCATCTGGGAGAGCAAGCCCTTCCTGAGCAGTGGATTTCAGGGCTCCAAAGGCGAGGGGAAATCCTTGATTTCCTTGACAAGATTGCCTAAAGCGTGGGAGAATTTATGGTTGCTTTTTTCTTTACTTCGGGTGGCTGAGTCTATACTTGCGCATACACTTTTACTCAGCCTAAATCCCTAAAAAAGTATCCTTATCATCATGTTGAGCGCAGAAGAAAAGCTAAATACTATCACGAAAATGATTCAGGATATCGGCGAGGTGAAAGATCTAGATCTCCTTCTGGAGAGAATCCTCACTAATGCCAGAAAATTCTTCAATGCCGACGCCGGATCCATCTATCTCAGGAATGGTGATCAACTGAAGTTCAGCTACACCCAGAATGATACCCTTCATAGAAGACTGAGCCCTGGAAAAAAGCTCATTTATCACACCTTTTCGGTCCCCATCAACAAGAACTCCATTGCCGGATATGTGGGGAAAAAGCACGAGGTGGTTAATATCCCCGACGTCTATTCGATTAGTAACAGTCCCCCTTACACCTTTGACTCCCACTTTGATGAGATTTCAGACTACAAGACCCGTTCCATGCTCACGGTTCCCATGACCAATCGGCGTGGAGATTTACTCGGCGTGATGCAGATCATAAACGCTCAGGATGACGATGGAAACGTCATTCCTTTCGCAAAATCTGACGAAGATCACATTACTACCTTTGTGACCAGTGCTGCCCATGAAGTGGAGCGGGCTAAAATGACGCGTAATATCATTCTCAGAATGATTAAGATGGCAGAACTAAGGGACCCTATGGAGACGGGCGCCCATGTCAACCGTGTGGCGGCTTATTCCGCGGAGCTTTTTGAGGAATGGGCCAAGAATAAAGGCTATTCCCATAAGGACGAGCATGTGGTGAAGCAAAAAGATGTGCTGAGATTGGCCGTCATGCTCCATGATGTGGGCAAGATCGCCATCACTGATCTCATTCTGAAGAAACCTGCGCGCCTTAATATGGACGAATATGAGGAAATGAAAAGCCATACCTACAAAGGGGCCAAGCTTTTCCAGGACATCGAATCGGAGTTTGACGAAATAGCTGCTGAGGTGGCGCTTAACCACCATGAGAAATGGGACGGTACGGGCTATCCTGGGCATATCGATCCGTACACCGAGAAGCCATTGCCAGGGTGTGAGGGAGACAACGGTAACCCACGGCCCAAACTGGGAGAGGAGATCCCTCTTTTCGGAAGAATCGTGGCGGTCGCTGATGTCTACGACGCCCTCTGTTCACGCAGATCCTATAAAGAACCGTGGGACGAAGACCGTATACTTGAAGAGATGCATCAGTCTTCAGGGAATCATTTCGACCCGGAAATCACTGAAGCATTCTTTTCTTGCTTTGATGTCTTGAAATCCATCAAGAAACGCTTCCCCGACAAGGATAAAGAATAGAGTCAAGGTCGATAACGGATTTTCTAACTGTCGATTTGATCTTTATCCGCAATCCCTGCCCGCCATCGCGAGCCTGCTCGCTC
>JASFEQ010000353.1:0-4798 GCA_050124735.1 Desulfobacteraceae bacterium
AGACGAAAGAGGAGAAAACCGTGGGGCCCCATGATGTGGTCTTTGTCCCGAGTATGGAACCCCACAGCGCAAAAAATACGAGTGACACGGAAAGTGCCACTTTCTTGTGTTGCATAGGCTGCGTAGATGAAGAAGGGATGTGAAGGGCATACCGGGTCTCTTTTCCGCTATGGGTTGAATTGGGCCAGATATGCTTTAACTTAAATATGCGGACACATTAAGTGGAAACTTCTCAATGAGGATATGATATGGACTTGAAGAAATACGTGTATATGGTTTTAATCACTGCTTTTCTCGTCGGCCTTACCTCTGGCTGCTCCACAGTCAAAGGATACGGTAAACTGGGTTTTGCCCAGACCACCGAGCCAAAGATGACGCTTGATCAGCTCGTGGAGGACTGGAAAGATTACCACATCTATTATTCCGGTGTGTGGGAAGGGTATGTATATGGGGTTATGTTTGATCCCAAAAACGACGAGAGAAAGCTAGTGGGTCATGAGTGGTGGGCACCGGTTGAAACCCAGGAAGATCTATCTCAAATGATTCGATTGATTAATGCCTTCCCGTTCGAACCGCAACTGTGGAAAATATTGAGTTCGGACAACCAGCTCCATGGATTCATATATACTTTCAGACATCCAGTAATGATCAAAGTGATCGATGATCGAACTCTGTGGGTAGACGAGCTAACTTTCCCACCCTTATTTATAGCAGGGCTTCCGATTGATAAAGAATAACCATCAATGATTGCAGCTGGATGCCGCTGAACCCACCTCGCCCCGAAATAATGCCAGGGAGCAGGATGCTACAAACGTCCTGCTCCCTGATTTCATTTTTGATCGCATAAGCAAGGCACTTTCCCTTCAGGCCCGCCCTCCAGCCGAGCAGGCGAGGCGGAAGGGCGAGGCGGGCGGGAGATTGGGCAAAAGGAGGCGTTTTTCAAAGGTCTCTCTTGAGTGGGCGCATCATTCAGAGGATGACCTCTTCTCTGAATCCGAAACGTATGCTGTTGTCCAGATAGTACACCAGAGTGGGTTTGAACCGGTAGAGCTTCACCTTAAAGCGTTTTACAAAGGCGTCTAAATCCATAGCTTGCCCTGGTTTAAAGAAATCCTTTGTGAAAGGGAACTTCTTGAGGTAGGCGCGTATGACCTCAATGGTCCCCAAGCGAGGGGCGACGGTTTCCATTTGCCCAGACATCTGAACGCCTCTGATCTCTTGCCAGGTGGATGCATTGGCGTAAATGGAACAAGAGGCTTGACCACTCGCCAAAGACTCTTGGATGTGACGTGAGGTGGGATCGGAGAAGAAATAGAAACAGGATTTGAAAAAGACATAATAGACGGGTGCAGACCAGGCCACATCCCCTTTGGCCGTGGCCAAGGTCATAGTGGACTGCTCGTCAATGAGATCCACTGCCAGTTTCTTAACCGCTTGATCGCTCGGGCCTGTATGCTCCTTATCAACCATAATTATCTCTTGCTAGCGCATCGTATCATATCTTGCTATCGTTCCACTTCCCCCGCACGCCTTAGATATCGTCTTGCCTCCGGCCCTTAGGGCCTACGCCCCGGAGGGAAGGAATGGACCATCGCTCAATGGATGCGAACACACGATCTTCTAGTATTGAAATTTATGCTACAGCGCACTAGACCATTTCTTCCTATACCTTGGGCTCCTTCCACCAGGGGTAGAAGTCCGGCATATCTGACGAAACCCGCAGCGTAAACCTTGGCGGGCGTTTTTCCAGGAAACTTTCAACGCCCTCATAGGCGTCTTTTTGACGGCCCGCCCAGTAGAAACAGCGCGAGTCAATAAGATGCGCAGACTGGGGGTCCGCTTCGCCCAGTCCGTGCCAGAGAAGCGCCTTGCTGAGGGCCACGGATACGGAGGAGGTATTTTCCGCTATCTCCTTTGCCATGCTCATGGCTTTGCTCAACACCTCATCCCGTGGCACCACGTAGCTAAACAGACCAGAGTTGGCTTCTTCTACTGCGCGGAACACCCGCCCCGTGTAGACAAGTTCGGTGGCCTTGGATATGCCCACAATCCGCGGCAAAAACCAGGATGAACAGGCTTCAGGAACCAGGCCTCTGCGTGTGAACACAAAACCAATTTTGGCGTCTTCGGCCACGATCCGGATATCCATGGGAAGCGTCATGGTAATACCCACGCCCACGGCGTGACCATTAATGGCCGCGATTACTGGCTTACGGCATCTGAATATGGCAAGGGCTATCCGACCGCCTCCATCTCGATGTTCACTCATAGGGATCTCTTTTCCCTCTTCGCTGGAATAGTCAAACCTGGAACCCCCTTCGGATAGATCTGCGCCTGCACAAAAGGCTTTGCCCGCACCCGACACCACAACGACGCGGACATCATCATCCCGATCAGCCTCCCCGAACACCGAGATCAACTCCTCTGTTAGAGTAGCCCCCACGGCATTCATCTTGTCAGGCCGATTCAATATAACCGTTGCGATACCGTTTTCCACCTCATATCGTATCTCGTTGAGATTCATCAGAGTGACCCCCTATAACATAAGGCTAATATACTGTTAAATGACCATGCCTTGTACAGCACAATTGCCATCTCTAATCAAGCATTTCTTCTGTAGCTCAAAATCCCTTTAAAACAGATTTAGAAGGCGTGGGGAGAGGCGTTCTCCCTCACGAGGATTCATAGGCCTCCACATCCTTCTTCCCGGGAATCTTGGACTCACAGGGAACTTTTGTCTGGCAGAGTCCACAGCCATACCCATCAAAGCCATACTCGGATGTGACATAATCCTTGGTAACCGGGAAAAGATGCTTACGACAGATGGACTTATCCTTACCCGCCTCCGTGATGGCCCCCACTGGGCATCGCTTGATGCATATTCCGCAAATGCCCTTTGTAAAAAAGAGGCAGTACTCCTGATGGTCCCTATAGGGTCTGGGAGTGGGAGGGACTTGGATTCGCGCAACCACAGAAGCCGTGCGCATGGCTTTGCCAACGGGAGTAATCAGGCCATCGCAAAGGCCAAAAGTTCCCAACCCCGATGCGTAGGCTGCATGGCGTTCAGACCAGGTGGAGGCCAGCCCATACTTGGGCGAAATTCTTACGCTGAATTGCGGCGTAAGGGAAGGAGCGACCACCTGGTATCCTTCCGACTCCATCGAGGCCACCACATGCTCTCGCAGTTTCTTATTGACCTCTTCACCAAATATACGAGCCCTGGCCCATCGCTCCGAGGGATAGAAGTTCTCTTTTCTGTTATCGGCCTTGGTCGCCTCGGTCTGAGGGAGAACCCAGCTTATGACGGCCAGTTCCTCTGGTTTCACTCCCAAATCCCGGAATGTGACCGCAAAGATCTCCCATGGTGTCAAGTAGAAAGGCCCCACGTGATCCTTGTACGCATCATATAGGGGATCATCTCCCCTTGAAAACCCCACCAGGGCAGTGTCGAACGCCTTTTCATGGGTCTTGTTCTGAAGCGTATTTTCTGGGGATTTCTTTATAAAACCCTGAATAATGTCTTCCAACCACGCTGCCAGATCATCTGGCTTTTCTTTAGGCATGCTTCTCCTTTCTAATTCCTGTTATACATCCCACGGTGGCATATAAAATGCCACCCTACATTAGATTTTGTGTAGGGTGGGGATCTATTCCCCACCGAAAGAAGCCTAGATGTCAATACCGTGGAAATGGCGGATCCACTGAAGGCGGGACAAGCTCAATTACCCACATACTCTCAGAGGCGAACGCCTTCTTCAACGCAACCTCCAGAGCGGAAGGAGAATCCACCCTTGTCCCTTCTGCCCCGTATGCGCGCGCTAGAGCCACAAAATCAGGGTTGGCCAAATCCGATTCATACACCTTTTGATATGCACCTCGTTGCAGGTATGCAATGACGCCGTAGGCATTGTCATTCACAACGATGACAGGAAACCCCATCTTATGCCTCATACAGGTGGCCAATTCCTGGGAGCCGTAGAGAAATCCTCCATCCCCAATCAATGCCAAGACAGGTTTTTCAGGACATGCGGTCTTGACGCCAATCGTGGCGGCAAAGGCAAACCCTATGGTTGCCGAGCCCCTCGCCCCAACCAGACCCCCTTGGGAATAGGAGGGATAAAAATACTCAGCCCAGTACCCGAGCTGGGTGTTGTCAATAACCAGGGTACTCTCACGAGGCAATGACCTACGAATAACTTCCAGATATTGCATCTCCACATGGGCTTCGCGGACCTTGTTCAACTCCCCTTCCAGTCTTTTCCGCATTTCCTGTATCCAGGTCCGCCGTTGGTCCAAAAGGGAAGTTGGCTCAAGCCTATGGAGCATGGCCTCAAGAATGCTTGGGATGTCCCCAATTAACGCCACTTCGGCTGGAAAATTCTTGTCTATCCATTTGGCATCCCAGTCCACGTGGATCAGATGAGAAAGTGCTATGCCACGGCGTTTGGCATCCACTTCTCGGAGCCTGGAACCGATGACCAGTGTCACATCACACGACTCAATGATTTCTCGAATAACGCCTTTTCTGGTTATATTGCCAAAAGCAAGGGGATGATCCTCGGCTATGACACCTCTGCTATTGACGGTGGTCATCACCGGTGCGGCCAAGGTTTCAGCGAGGGTGTTGATATGCGCGACCACCTCTGGACGACGGGCCCCGGATCCTACAACAAGCAGGGGCTGTTTTGCACGGGAAACAAGGGAGATAGCCTCTTCCAGGCCTGATATCCCTTCCCCTTTATCCCCCTTTCCAGAATCCTCTTTCCTTTCCCGAGAGATGGGTCTGTCTAGCAGATCT
>JASFEQ010000354.1:0-4793 GCA_050124735.1 Desulfobacteraceae bacterium
CTCACAGGGCGGATTTTCCATTAAAAACCAGGGATTTCGAACCTCAAAATCAGGTTTCTCCCGATTGCAATCGTCCTGAACCTCTGTTTAAAAGGGATACACTCTCAATCCTTCCTTCCTCAGCGCATTGAGAGTTCGGGGCAAACCTTAACTGCTGGCGCAGCAAAAAAGCAGCATGCTTAGGCCTATGCTCTGGGGGAAAGAGAATTTGTTCGCTCAGTTATCTAAGGTTTGCCCCATCTTCCTCCATCAATTAGGCAAAAGATATCAAGGAAAAGTTATGACCACCGCACCAAGAAAGCTTTTTTGTCTCTTAGCTGCCCTGTTTGCCATCTCAGTCGTTTCTGATTCCGCTTTTGCAATCTATCCAACCCTGTTTGGACCAAAGGACTTTAAGATCAAATGGTGGTGTTTTCACCCTTCCTTCCATCGTTTCAAGGTGGAAGAACCGGGCAATGGGGTGATGACTATCACCAAAAACACGCCGGAGAAGAGAATTTGGAGAGGATTCATACGGATCAACGGGAACATCATCCCTCTTCGTGGGTTTTTGAGTAGTGACGACCTTGTACTAGAGAAGAAGGTAAAGCTACGATCCCGCAATCATATATTCGTCTGTCTCTTAGGTACCCGTGGTGCTTCCATTCGGGTTGTGGTGACGAAGAAAGAGACAACTCCGCCGCCACAGGTGAACATTTCAGCGAACCCATCATCCATTGAAGCTGGAGAATCGAGCATACTGACTTGGACTTCGATCCATGCAGATGCCTGTACCTTAGAACCCGGCATGGGCAGTATAAATGTAAACGGGTCGAGTGCTGTATCACCCATAGAAACCACTACCTATACCATCACAGTGGATGGTCCTGGCGGCTCTGCCACGGATTCGGTCACAGTGGCCGTTATCAATCCGCCTGAAGATGTGTATTACGGAATACCTGAGGATGAGCAGCAAGGGGGAGCGGGCCTAGTGGGAGAAACGATTTGCATACTCAATGGGTCTCATGTTGAGTTTCGATCAGACTTGGCATTTCCATCACCCCATAGCCTGGGGCTTTCATTCGAAGCCTTTTACCACAGCCGATCTCAGGGCTTGGGCGCCCTTGGCTATGGGTGGACCCATTCTTACGATGTTTCCCTCGACCCCGCATTTCAAATAGAAGGCAAGGACTTTGTGAGGATTGTTGACCAGACAGGCCGGGCCCATTATTTCGCAGAACAAAGCCCCGGATCTTACAGAGGTGCTTTCAAAGAATGCACCCATCTGAAGGTTGAAGCGGGGGAATCCGTCTGGCACCGTCTGGATGGCACCCGGTATGGCTTCTCAACCGTAGGACAGCTGGTCTGGATAGAGGATGAGAAAGGAAACCGACTGGAGCTGATCTACGATGCCCAAGGCCGACTTGACACCGTGACAGATGCAGCCAGTAGCCGGGCACTTTCTTTTTACTACTATGGGGATGGCTTGCTACAGCGAATCGAACAGGCCATCACTGCCGCTGTCCCTGACGGGATATGGGTTACATACGATTACGATGACTATCAGAATCTCATATCAGTCACTTATGCTGACGGTTCAGGTTTTAGCTACACCTATACAGATCCTAATGACATACACAACATGACCGAGAAGAGGAATACTCTAAATCATATCCTCAACACATGGAGCTATGACGAACAAGATCGCGCTGTGAGCAGGTTCAGTGTGGATGGCAAGGGTGCTAACAACATCAGTTATGTCACGGACACCCAGGTAGATGTGACCGATGCCTACGGAACTGAGCGGACCTACAAATTGGAAGAGATAGATGGAAGTAAGAGGGTGAGTGCTATGCAGGGAACCGGCAGTGCTCCATATAGCAACGGGAATGTTGTCAGATGGTCTTATGATGACAATAAGAAGGTGACTGAGACGGAATCAGCAGGAGGTACCATCAACCAGTATCAGGGTTATGATGAAAGGGGAAACCCGGAAACTGTAAGGCTCGCAGTAGGCACTCCCGAGGAAAGGCTGATCACCTACACATACCACCCAGATATGAACGTGCCACTGCGCCGTTCAGAGGCCAGTGTCCTGGGAAATGGAAACAAAATTTCCATTTGGGACTATGATGATGATTACAACTCCATTCCAAATGAGAACCCTACTCACCTCATATCCCGCATCGTCGAAAAAGGTTTCACAAAGGACCGCTCAGGGGTTGAGGCTCACTATGAATATGTTACGAGATTTACCTACAATTCTAAAGGACAGGTACTATCCATTGATGGGCCTGTCTCTGGCCTTGATGATACCACCGCCTTTAACTACGATCCTACCACAGGAGATCTGCTATCTATCACGCAACCTCTCGTCGGAACCACCATCTTCTCGGACTATGACCCAGCCGGGAGAGTGGGCAAGATAACCGACGTCAATGAGCAAACTAAACGTCTCACTTATGACGCTAAGGGAAGAGTTGCTGCTGTCATAAATGATGCTGACGGGAGCGCTATCAAAATCACTTATAATCTGGGGGGCCTACCCGATTCCGTAACCGATGAGGACGGCGTCACACGAAGTTTTGACTATGAGAATACCTATGGCAGGCTGAGCAGAATCTCGGATCTGGAAGGCAATCATATCGCCTATGCGTACGACACCCAGGGCAACTGGATCGAGATGTCCAAACATGATCCTGCAGGGACCCGCACCTTCAGGAAGCGCCGGTCATACCAGCACCCGACTGTGCCGGGCAAGCTCTGGAAGGAGATCAATCCGGATGATAGCTACACTGAGTACGGCTATGACAACGAAGGAAACATCGCCTTTGTAAAAGATCCAAACGACAATACCACATACTATGCACACGATCCCCTCAAGCGCCTCAAAAGGGTCACACAGCCTGGCAGCGCAGTTACCAGCTTTGGTTATGATACCCATGGAAATCTCGTGTCGGTGACTGACGCAGAGGGTCATATGACCGCGTATGAGTATGATGACATGGGCCGGGTTGTCTCTACGACTTCACCGGACACGGGGATCGTGAACTATGTCTATGATGCGGCGGGGAACCTTTTAGGAAAAACGGATGCCAAGGGAATCACGGTACAATATGCCTATGACCTGTTGAACCGTCTGACGGCCGTCTATTTTCCAGACTCAGCGGAAGACATCCTTTACGCCTATGACGAAGGGATATATGGAATGGGGCGATTGACAGGCATGACAGATCCTTCGGGAAGCACTTCATTTACTTATGATCCCCGGGGCCGTCTAGGGAATAAGACCAGCAGGATCTTCGGCCACAGCTATACCATTGGATATAACCACACCCCAGGAAATAGATTACGTTCTATTACCTACCCAAGCAGTAGGCGTGTCGATTACGACCATGATGCCATGGGTAAGATAGAGGCGGTTTATACCGCATATGACGAAGCGACCACTGCACTGATCAGAAATATCATTTACCTACCGTTCGGGCCTGCAACCTCCCTGATGACTGGCAATGGAAGCACCCTAAAAACCGTCTTTGATGAACGCTATCGAATGACTATTGCTAATCCGTATGCGCAGACCGAAAGGGTATATGGATATGATGCAAACGGGAATATAAGGTCCATCGAGGTGGCCAGCCAACCTTGGAAAAACCAAAACTTTAGCTATGACACCTTAAATCGTCTGGTTGAAGCGGCAGGAATCTATGGCACCATTAGGTATACCTATGACAAGGTGGGCAATCGCTTGACTAGAAGCGTCAATGACCAGACAGAAACCTACACCTATGCATCAGATTCCAACCGACTCCTTTCAATAGACGGCCCAAATCCCATTAGCTTTTCATCCGATGACAATGGCAACATTATAGGGATGGGAGACAAAACCTTCATTTACAATCAAAACAACCGACTCCTAAGCGTGGATAGGAGCGACCGCATGGAGGCAGTGTATACTTATAACGGCTTCGGACAGCGTGTTATGAAAGAAGAAGGCGGGGTGACAACGCTCTTCTATTATGATCTTAACGGGAATCTGATCGGTGAAAGTCTGTCTGACGGCACTTTTACCTCGGAATACCTATATATGGGGAAGAGCCGACTGGCCAAGGTGACTAGCAGCGACGACAAGCTCTACTACTATCTAAGCAACCATATTGGCGCTCCGGAAATCCTGATTGATGAAAACGGACGCGTGGTATGGGAAGCCGCGTACAGACCATTCGGTGAGGCCTCTGTGAATCCCAACTCCGAAATTGCAAACAACTTCAGGTTACCCGGACAGTATCTTGACGTGGAGACGGGACTCCACTACAACTACTTTAGAAATTATCATCCAGGGATCGGTCGGTATGTGGAGGCAGATCCGATAGGAATGGAAGGAGGGATTAATTTGTATGTCTATGCTTTGAACAATCCGGTCAATCTTTCTGATCCAACGGGTGAAATTGGGGTACCAGGCATAGTCATTGGCGCTGTTTCAGGGGCCTTTGCAGGGTTTGCGGCAGGGATGCAATCTGGTCGTGTCTGGGCAGGCGTTATTGGGGGACTAATGGGTGGACTTGCTGGTGGAGCTATTGGCTTTGCTTTTCCTCCTGCTGGAAGTACCGTTGGGGGTATGATTGGGGGAGCCGTTGCTGGGACAATAGGAGGGGGATTCGGTGGTATGGTTGGCAAACGGTTAAGTGACCCAGAAGCCTCCAACAAGGAAATGGGCTTAGCAATTGCAAAAGGCGCTGGCATCGGCGCTGTGGCCGGAGGTACAGCGGGCGGATTAGCCGCTGCCGCTCTCGGTGCCGGGGCCACACCACTTG